>NZ_JBCLVN010000044.1:0-306 GCF_039548315.1 Cellulomonas olei | reverse complement strand
CGTCACCGTCGGTGTCCCCCGTGTTCGCGACGAGCGGGTCCGTCCCGGCGGCCACCTCGGCGCCGTCGCCGGCCCCGTCGCCGTCGGTGTCGGCGTCCTGCGGATCGGTCCCCAGGCCGAGCTCCTGCAGGTTCGTCAGACCGTCGCCGTCGGGGTCCAGCGCGGCGTCGGACGGGTCGAGCGGGTCCAGGCCGTGGTCGACCTCCCAGCCGTCCGGCATCCCGTCGCCGTCGGTGTCGGCCGCGCCCGGGTCGGTGCCGAGATCGTGCTCCTCGACGTTGGTCAGGCCGTCCCCGTCCGGGTCCA
>NZ_JBCLVN010000043.1:0-63111 GCF_039548315.1 Cellulomonas olei | reverse complement strand
GGTCGTGGCGAGCGCGGCCGGCCGGGCGGCCGTCGGCGCCGCAGCGGCAGCGGGCGCGGCGGCCGGGGCCTCCGGGTCCGCGGGCGCGGCGGCGACCGTGACCGGCACCGACGTCACGGCGATGCCGTCCAGCAGCACCACGATGTGGTGGTCGCCGGCGGGCGTCCCGGCGGGGAGGTCGACGGTGACGCGCAGGACGCCCTCGCCGGACGTGCGCGCGGTCGCGAGGAACACCGGCGTGGAGTGCAGCTCGAGCGTGTACTCCGTGTCGGGCAGCAGGCCCCAGACCTCGACGGTCACGGAGTCGCCGGCAGCGGCGCTGTCCGTGGACGCCGCGATGGTGGGTGCGGCGATCCGGCCGGACGGGGGCGTCGCGATCTCGTACGGCTGGTACCCGGTCGCGTGCGCGGTGACGACGGCGTACACACTCTCCCCGACGAGGTCGCGCGTCGGCAGCAGCGTCGCCGCGGTGGCGCCCGGCACCGGCGTGCCGTCGGCCGTGAACCACTGGTAGGTCAGCGACTCCGGCTGCGGCGACCACGCGGCGGTGTCGAGCGTGGCGGTCAGCGAGCCGGTGAGGACGTGCCGGCCGACGAGCTGGGGCGCGGCGCCCGGGGTGAAGGAGCGCAGCGACACGGTCGGCGTGTAGTCCGAGCCGAGCGTCTGGTAGTCGTGGTGGCCGGCGGCGTGGAGCACGGCCTGCACGTACAGCGGCTGGCCCAGCAGGTCGAGGCCGGGGGTGAACGTCGCGGACGTCGCGCCCGGCACGGGCGTGCCGTCCGTCCGGTACCACTGGTAATCCACGGAGTCCGGCACCGGGGTCACGCCGGCGGTGTCGAAGGCTGCGGTGAACGGATCCCCGACGAGCCCGGAGCCGGAGACGGTGGGGCGGCCGACGCCGTCGAACGAGCCGAGGTGCACCGTGGTGCTCGCCGTCGAGGTCTGGGTGTTGGTGACCCGGCCCGTCGCCGTCGCGGTGACGACGACGTACAGCGTGGAGCCGATGTCGTCGGCGTCGGGCGTGTACGTGGCGAACGTGCTGCCGCTGCCGGACGCGACGACGGCGTCGACGGGGTAGCGGTGCCACACGTAGGTCAGCGTCTCCGCCGCCGGCGACCACGCGCCGGTGGCGGTGAGCGTCAGGGGCTGCCCGACCACGCCGCTGCCGGTGACGGCGTACGAGGGCGTGGCGTCGAAGCCGGGGGTCGCGACCGCGCCGGTCATGTTCGTGCCGACCACGTGCGTCTCGCTGGTCCCGTCGCCGAACCACACCGCGGCGTACAGCGACTTGCCGAGGTCGGCCTCCGTCGGCACGTACACCAGGTCGTCGCGGTCGTCCGTCAGCTGCGTGCCGTCGGACCAGTACCAGTCGACCGCCGTGGTGACCGGCGTCGGGGCGACCTCCACGGCCGCGAGCGACACGGCCAGCGGCTGCCCGAGCCACGCGCTGCCGGGCACCGTCGGCGTGCCGGTCACGGCGTAGGGGACCGCCGCGGCGGGCCCGGCGGTGAGCAGCCCGGCGGCCAGCACGAGGGCGGCGGTGAGCGCGGCACGCACGCGGGTCAGGGGGCGACGACGACGGGTGACGGGCACGCGGGGCTCCTCGGTCACGGGTGGCTGTGCCTGGACCGTACCGTCCCGGGCGCCGGGAACCCGCAGGCCAGCACGCGTTTCACCCGGTCACGGCACCGTGAACGCGACCCGGGCCCAGGCGCCGACGAGCCCCCGGTCGGGGTCGGCGTACCGGACGGCGAACGTGTGCGCGCCCGGGGTCAACCCGTGCACGGTCCGCACCAGCGGGGCGTCCGCGAGCACGTGCGTCCGGCCCGTGCGCACGCCGTCGACGGCGGCCTCGACGCGCAGCCCGGCGGTGCCGCCGAACCGCACCTCGAGGTCGTCCGCCACCCCGTCGCCGTCCAGCGCCACCGGGACGACCACCTCGCCGTCGGCCGGCGACAGCAGCTCCGGCGCCTCCGCGGTGTACGGGCCGAACGGGCCGGCCACCGGGGACTCGCGGTCGTCCACCCGCTGCACGACCACCAGGGTGACCGCGGTGCCCGCGTCCACGTCCGCCTGCACGGCGGCCCGCCACGCGCCCGCCTCGTCGGCCGTGGTGGCGCCGAGGACGGCGCCGTCGGCCGTCCGGAGCTCGACCACCGCACCGGGCACCGCCGTCCCGGAGAGCGCGGGCAGGTAGTGCGGCTCGGCGAGCACGTCGACGACGGTCGGGGCGGCCGGGCCCTCGGGGTCGACGGGCACCTCCGGGTCGACGGGCACCTCGGGGTCGACCGGCACCTCCGGGTCCACCGGCGTCCCGGGCCCGGCCGGGGTGCCGGGGTGCACGGGTGCGGGTCCCGGCGGCGCCGCCGGGACGGGCGGGAGGTCCTCCGCGGGTGCGGCCGTCGTGCCGCCGCGGGTCCCGTCGCCCTCCCGGACGGGGCTCCGGGGCGGCGTGGCGTCGTCGTCCGGGGGGAGCTGCTCCGCGCCGTCCGGCACCGGGTCGTCCACCGGGGTGGCCGGGCCGGGCGGCTGCGGGCCCGGGGCGGGCGCCTCGGGCGCCGTGACGTCCGCCGCCTGCGGGGCGGGTCCGTCACCGCCGCCGAGGCGTGCCAGCCCGAGCGCACCGGCGGCGAGCGCGAGCACCGCCGCAGCGGCAGCGGCCGCGGTGGCGAGCGACCGCCGTGACGGGCGCAGCCGGCGCGGGGCGGGGGTGCCTGCCGCGCCGGCGGCGAGCGGCCCGCCGGGGAGGGCGACCGCGAGGGCGGGCAGCGGCCAGAGCAGCACGCGCAGCCGCGCCCGGAGCAGGATCTCGGCCTCCGTGCCGACCTCGGCCACGAGGACCGGGCAGTCGTCGCAGGTCTCGAGGTGCCGGTCGAACCGGCGTCGGGCGCGCGGGGACAGCGCCCCGCGGTGGTGGTCGCCGACGCGCTCGGCCACCCAGCGGCAGTCGGCGCGCTCGGGCAACCGGGTCACGTGGGCCTGCAGCCAGGCGCGCCGCAGCCCCTCCCGGGCGCGGTAGGCCAGGGCCGCAGCGGCGTTCGGCTGCAGGCCGATCAGCGGTGCGACCTCGGCCGGCGTCAGCTCCTCGAGCTCGGTGTACCAGAGCACCTCGGCCCACTCCGGCGGCAGCGAGGCGTAGGCGCGGGCGAGCAGGGCCTCGTCGGCGAGGCGCTGGGCGACGGGCGGCTCGTCCACCGGCCCGTCGACCCCGTCGAGGCTGGTCGTCGCGCCCGCGCGGGCGGTCCACGACATGGCGACGTTGCGGATCGTCGCGTACAGGTAGGGCCGGAACGCCCCGTCGGGGCCGCGGCCCGCGCCGAGCGCCTCGAGGATCCGCGCGAACGCCTCGGCCACCAGGTCGTCGGGGTCGAACCGGTCGGTGATCCGGCGGGCCGCCGCACGGCCCGCGTCCGCGTGCCGTCGCCAGAGCTCGCCGTATGCGTCGTGGTCGCCGTCGCGCACACGCTGCGCGAGCTCGGTGTCGGACCTCTCCGTCGCGGGCAGCACGACGTCCATCGCCTCCTGGGGGAACCGCCGGTGGGCTCAGGCGGTCCGGCCACCCAACCAGAGGTCCCGGACGTTGCAGGTATCCGGTTTGTCCCGTTCACCCGAAGGGGCGAATCCGACGAACCGGACTGCCGAACTCGCGTCATAGCGACCGCTCCCCGCAGTCCTGCACCGCAGGAGGGCCTTCCCGGCCCGGACCAGGTGCGAGCGGACGAGGGACTGACGTGGAGAACAGGCAGGGTGCAGGGCGCGCCGGACGGTGGGCGCGACGGTGGTCGCGCGGGTGGGCCCGTGGGTGGGCGCTGGGGCTGACGGTCGTGCTGGCGCTCGTCGCCGCCGTGGCCGGGGCGCCGGCGGCGGCCACGGCGGCGGGCGCCCCGGCGGCGGCCGAGGAGCCGCGGGCGGCGCTGAGCGTCGTGAAGTCGGTCGTGCCGACCGAGGCGCGCCCCGGGGACCGCGTGACCTGGACGATCGACGTCACGTGCGAGTCCATCGTCACGATGTGCGTCGACGCGGTGCTGACGGACGCGGTCCCCGCGCCGTTCGTCATCGAGCCGGACGGCGTGTCGGTGCAGGGGCAGCGCACGGGGTCCGCCGACGTGGCCGTGGACGGCAGCGAGGTGCGCGTGGCCTTCCGCGAGACCGACGCCGGCCGGCCCGGTGCGCAGGGCATCGCCGCGGGCCAGAGCCTGTCCGTGCTCGTGCAGACCACGCTGCCCGCCGGCACCGACCGCTCGTGGGACGGCGCGTCCGTCGTGAACACCGCCGACGCCGTCGCCGCCAACGCGGACCCGGTGTCCGACGACGCGACCGTGACGGTCGTCGTCCCGGTGGACCCCGCCGTCGGCGTCACCAAGCGCTGGACACCGTCGGACCAGGTGGCCGGCGACGGAGCGGACCTCACCCTCGCGCTGGGGGTGGAGAACCGGTCCCCCGTCGCGGCGACGGCGCTCACCCTGACCGACCCGGCCGCCGGCACCGCGCCCGCGTTCGGGCCCGGCACCCCGCTGGACCTGCGCGGCTTCGGTGACTGGACGGCGCCGGACGGTGCCACCGGCCTGACGGTCGAGCTGGTGACCGCGGCGGGCAACACCACGGTCGGGCCGTTCGCGCCCGGCACCCCCGTCGACACCGGTGCGGTGGACCTCGCGGCCGTCACGGGCGTCGTCCTGCGCTTCAAGGGTGACGACGCCGAGGCCCTCCCGCCGGGGGCGGCCGGCGCGGTCGCGCTCCGGCTCGGCCAGAACGGCACCGCGGACCGCGACGCCGTGACGCAGGTCCCCAACACGGCCGCGGGATCGGTCGCGACCGCGGCCGGCGACGCCACCGGCACGGCCTCCGCGACGGTGCAGCTCAACCCCGTGACGGTCGAGGTGACGGCCGGCAAGACCGTCGAGGGCCGCGCGCAGGCGCAGGTCGTGGCCGGCGCGGAGGCGGTCGTCGCGCTGAGCGCCGCCAACTCCTCCAACACCACGCTCGCCACCCTGACCGTGCGCGAGCCGGCCACCGGCACCGACCCGTTCGGGACCACGGCCGACGGCAAGCTCGAGCTGCTGGGCCTCGGGTCCGACGGCACGGGCACCGGCGCGGGCGCCGACTGGCCGGAGGGCGCCGTCGAGGCCGAGGTCACGTTCACCGGCACGGGCCCCGGCCTGCCGCTCACCGCGACCGTCGCGGCCCCGGCGGACGGCTCCGCCGGCACGGTCGGCTGGCCGCAGGTGCCGGCCGGTGCGGTCGTCACGGGCGTCCAGGTGGAGTACCGCGGCACCATGCCTCCGGGCGCGCGGGCGGTGCTGCCGCTGCGCGTCGCCACGGACGCCGGCTGGGACACCACCCGCGGCTTCCCGAACCAGGTGGCCGTGGGCGGCTCGGCCTCCGACGGCACGGTCGCGGCGGAGCGCACCGCGACGGCGACCCTCACGGTCGTGCCGCGCCGCGTCGTCACGACGACCGCGAAGACGCTGACGCAGGCGGTCGGCGGCGAGCAGGTCACGGGCGCCGTGGGCCAGGAGGTCGTCGCCCGGCTGACCGGCGGCATCTCCGCCGACACGACGGTGCCCGTGGGGCGGCTCGTGATCGAGGACGTCGCGGACGGCACCGCCGGGTCCAGCCTGTGGGGCGTCGCCGCGCTCGACCGCCTCGGGTCCGTCGCGGTCCCCGGCGGGTCGCAGGCCGAGGTGCTGGTCCGGGTCGGCGGGGCGTGGACCTCGCTCGCGGGGCCGACCTCCGACGCCTCCGCGCTGCTCGACCTGGCGGTGCCCGCGGGCGCCGACGGGGTCCGCGTCGTGTACACGCCGCTGACCGCCGGCGCGTCCCTGCCGACCACCGGCAGCTTCCGACCCGTCGTCACGCTGGTGATGGCGCTGACCGAGGCGCAGGCCCCGGGGACCGCCCTGACCAACACCGCGTCGACCACCGGTGAGGGCACCGGCGTGGGCGAGGGCCTCACCGGCACCTCGGGCGACACCGCGACCACGACGCCCGGACCGGGCGGCACGCCCCTGGACATCCGCCGCGTCGACGCGAGCAAGCAGTGGCGCGACGCCGCGGCGCTCGTCCCCGTCGGCAACGCGACGGCCGAGGACGGCGACCGGCCCGCCAACCGCCTCACCATGCGGGTGCAGAACGTCACCGGCATCCCCGTGCAGACGCTGCGCCTGGTCGACCCGGACCCGCAGGTGCTCGCCAACGCGTTCGACCTGGTGGACGTGACGCGCCTGGCGGTCACCGCCCCGGAGGGCACGCGGGACCTCACCGTCGTGCTGCGCGACGCGGACGGCACGCCGCTGCGGACGCTGACGTCGGCCGCGGCGGTCGCCGCGCTGACCCGGGCCGAGCTCGCCGACGTGGCGCAGGTCGAGGCGCGCGCGGACGGCACGCTGCCGGACGGCGCCGTGCTCACCGTGGTCGCCGACACGGAGCTGCGGGCCACCACCCGCTCCGGCTCGCCGGTGCTCGGGACCGCGGACGGCCCCGCGTGGACGACCGTCGTCAACACGCTGCGTGGCGACCTCGGCCCCGGCACGCCGGACGACGCCGCGCGCGCCGACACCGTGCTGTACCCCGAGGCGCTGCAGCCGCTCGACGGCGCGCTCGCCAAGTCGGTGGACCCCGGCACGGTGCCCCGGTACGCCGCCGAGGACCGCACCGTGCGGCTCGCGCTGAGCGCGCGGCGCACGAGCGACGCGGCGGTGAGCCGCCCGTGGCAGTACGTGCTCGAGGACACGACGCCGGAGTTCTGGGACGCGGTGGACCTCGTGGGCCTGGAGGCGCTGTCCGGCGTGACCGCCGCCGACGGGACCGGCTTCACCGCCGCCGTCGAGTACCGCGTGGACGGGGCGTGGACCCCGGCGGTGACGTCGGAGCTGGCCCCCGGCACCGCCGCGGCCTCCCCGGCGCTCCCCGCGGGCGCGGGCGACCTGCCGGACGGCGTCGACCCGTCGGACGTGACCGGCCTGCGCGTCACGTTCACCGCACCCGAGGGCCGGTGGTTCGCCAACCGCGTCGTGGGCGGGTTCGAGGGCCCGACGGTCCTGGTCACGCTGGCGCCGCGCAGCACGCTGCGCAGCACCGGCGCGGAGGTCCCGGCGGGCACCGTCACGAACGTGCTCACCGGCTCCGTGCAGGGCGAGCACACGCCGTCGCCCGTGGTCCTGGACCCGGTCACCGCGCCGTACACCGTCACCGACGGCACCCCGGACGCCACGGTGACCAAGTCGCCGGTCACCACGACCACCGGCCCGGGCGCGGTCATCCCGTTCACGCTGACCGCGACCAGCACGGGCACGGCCCCGCTGGTCGACCCCGTGCTGACCGACGTGCTGCCGGCCGACGCCGAGGGCGCCCTGCTCGTGTACGACGAGCAGGCGTACGGCGCCGCGAGCGTGCAGGTCACGCCGGCCACCGCTGCCGCGGCGTCCGCCACGCCCACGGTGACGCTCGACGGCACCGCTCTGCGCGTCACCTTCCCGCCCGGCACCCGCCTGCTGCCCGGGGAGCGCGTGCTCGTCACGGTGCCGCTCGCCGTGCGGCCGGGCGTCGCCGCGGGCACGACGCTCACCAACGGGTTCGTGCTGACCGCCGCGGACGACCTGCGGCGGGAGGCGACCGCGACGGTGGAGGTCGTCGCGATGGCCACCTACCTGCGCGTCAAGGACGTGGCGGAGGACGTCGCCCCCGGCGGGCGGCCCACGGGCGTGGTGAGCACCGTCGGCGGCACCTGCACCGACGACGGCGGGTTCTACCGGAACCCCTGCCTGGTGCGGACGGCCCCCGGCGGGACGGAGACCTGGCGGATGCGGGTGACCAACACCGGCAACCTGCCCACCGCCGCGATCTCGCTCGTCGACGTGCTGCCGCACCCCGGTGACACGGGGACGTCGCGCTCGCAGAGCGGGTCGCCGCGCGGCAGCGTCTGGGCGCCCGAGTACCTGGGCGACCTCCACGTCGAGGGCGTCCCCGCCGCCGGCAGCAGCGCGGTGTCGTACCTGCTCGACGGGCGGACGTGCCGGTTCACCGGCGACCCGCGGTCGGCGGACCCCGCCGGCGACGGGTGCGCCGCCGACGTGTGGACGCCCGCCGACCAGGTCGACGACCTCGCTGCGGTGCGCGGGCTGCGCGTGGACGTCGACCTCGCCGCCGAGCCGCTCCAGCCGGGGGAGACCGTCACGGTGACCTTCCGCACCCGGTCCGCCACCGGGTACGACCGGGCCGCCGCCGACGTGGACGCGCCCGCGTGGAACACGATGGTGGTCAGCACGGCGAGCGTCGCGGCGTCCGGGCTGGTGCACGAGACGCTCGAGCCCAACCGCGCCGGCGTCGCCGTCGACCGCACGTACGCGCTCGGCGACCTCGTGTGGGTCGACCGGGACCGCGACGGCCGGCAGGGCGCGGACGAGCCCGGGGTGCCGGGCGTGACCGTCCAGGTGGTGCCGGCCGGGTCGGACGAGCCCGTCGCGACCACCGTCACCGGCCCGGACGGCCGCTGGCACGTCGACCTGCTGCCGGCGGGGGAGTACCGGGTGCGGTTCGTGCTCGACGACGCCACCGCCGCCCGGTACGTGTTCACGCGGTCGCTCGTGGGCGACGGGGCGGGCGACTCGGACCCGGGCGCCGACGGCTGGACCCGGGTGGTGCGGCTCGGCACCGACGCACCGCGCGTGCGTCCGGTGGTCCCCGCGGACGGGCTCACGGCCGACTACGTCGACCCGACGGTCGACGCGGGCCTGGTCGAGCGCACCGTCCGCGTCGGGGACCTCGTCTGGGTCGACACCGACGGCGACGGCGTGCAGGACCCGGGCGAGCCGGGCATCCCGGGCGTGGTGCTGCGGCTGACCGGACCGGACGGGTCCGACGTGCTGGACGCGTTCGGCCGCCCGGTGCGGCCGGTGACCACCGACGCGGACGGCCGGTACCTGTTCGAGGACCTGCTGCCCGGGCGGTACCGGGTGACGGTCGACCGGCTGGCGTCCGCGGACGCGCTGCGGCCGTACGCACCGACGCTCGAGGGGGCCGGGTCCGACCGGGCGCGGGACTCCTCGACGTGGACTGCGGACTCGTCCGCCCTGACCGGCGGCCAGGAGGACCTGACGCTGGACTTCGGGTTCGTGCCGGCCGACGAGAGCAGGCTCGCGGTGCGCAAGGCGGTCGCCGACCGGGTGGCCGGGCGCATCACGTGGGAGGTCACGGTGCTGTCCGCCGGCACCCGGGACGTGCGGGACGGGTTCACCGTGAGCGACGAGCTCGAGGCCGGCCTGCGGTACGTCTCCGCCACGGGTGACGGGTTCGACTGCACCGTCGAGGGCCAGGTCGTCACCTGCCGCCACGACGGGCCGCTCGCGGCGGGCGGGACCGCCACGGTCCTCGTGGTGACGGACGTGACCACGCCCGGCGCCACGGTGGGCAACACGGCGGTCGTGCAGCCGGACGACCCGCACGGCACCGGCGTGCCGCCGGCGAGCGACTCCGCGGTGAGCGCCGCGCCCGCGGGCGAGCTGGCCCGCACCGGCTCGGACGCCGGGTGGCTGCTGCTGGGCGGGCTGGGCGCGCTGCTGCTCGGCGCCCTGCTGGTGGTGTCCCGCCGCCTGCGACGGGAGTGACGACGCCGGGCCGGCCCGCCGCACGCGCGGTGGGCCGGCCCGGCCCGGTGTCAGGCGACGGCGGGAGGCGTGCCGTCGGGTCGCAGCACGACGGTCGACGTCGGCACGGGCCGCGTGTCCGGCACCGGGACGCCCCACACGGGCCGGCCGTCGGCGTCGAACGGCAGCACCTGCGCGCGGGCGTGGCGGTTGGGGTCCCAGAGCGGGTCCCCGGCCGTCTCGGGGGCGGGCCGGGCGTGGTAGACGAGCACGACCCGGCCGTCCTCGGTCTCGGTGAACGAGTTGTGGCCCGGCCCGTACTGCCCGGTGGCCGGGTTGCTCACCATCACCGGCTCGGGGCTCTTGGTCCAGGACGCCGGGTCGAGCAGGTCGGCGGTGGCGTCAGCCGTCAGCAGGCCCATCGCGTACTCGGGGCCGGTCGCCGCGCCGGAGTACGTGAGCCACACCCGGCCGTGCCGGACCAGCACGGCCGGCCCCTCGTTCACCCAGAACCCGGCGGTCTCCCAGGCGTGCTCGGGCCGGCTGAGCAGGACCGCCGGTCCCGCGAGCGTCCACGGGTCCGCCATCGGGGCGATGTAGAGGTTCGAGTGCCCGCGGACCGCGAGGTCCTGCTGCGCCCACACCAGGTACTGCGTGCCGTCGTGCACGAAGGTGGTGGCGTCGAGCGCGAACGTCTCCCACCCGGTGTCCACCTGGCCGCGCTCGACCCACGTGCCCGTGAAGGGGTCCGGTGCCGTGTTCTCCAGCACGTACACGCGGTGGTTGAACGTCTCCGCGGCGCCGGGCGCGTCCGCGGTGCCGCGGTCGTCGGGGGCCGCGGCCAGGTACACGTACCAGGCGCCGCCCACGCGGTGCAGCTCGGGCGCCCAGATCAGGTGCGACATCGGGCCGTCGGCGTGGCGCTCCCAGATCGTCACCTCGGGGGCGGCCTGCAGCCCCGCGAGCGTGTCGGCGCAGCGCAGCACGACGCGGTCGTAGGCGGGGTGCGACGCGGTGAAGTAGTACCGGCCGTCGTGACGCAGGACGTGCGGGTCGGCGCGCTGCAGCACGACCGGGTTCGGGATCTCCACGAGTTCTCCAACGTTGTACGGGTGGCGCCGCGACAGTAGCGCCGGTCCGCTTCGGAATTCAACGTTGTAAGGTCGCCACGTGGCAGCGCACGCAGGGGAGGGACCGGCGCCCACGCTCCGCGACGTCGCGGAGGTGGCCGGGGTCTCGTTCAAGACCGTCTCCAACGTCCTCAACGACCACCCGCAGGTGCGTGAGGCGACGCGCGCGCGGGTGCTCGCCGCCGTCGAGCAGCTCGGCTACCGGCCGAACCTGTCCGCCCGGAACCTCCGCCGCGGGCACAGCGGGGTGATCGGCCTGGCCGTCCCCGAGCTCGGCCAGGCGTTCTTCGCCCAGCTCGCCGACGACGTCATCCACACGGCGGCGGAGCGCGGGCTGGTCGTGCTGGTCGAGCAGACCGGCGGGGACCGGGAGCGCGAGCTCGAGGTGCTGCGCAGCCCGCGGCTGTCCCTCACGGACGGGCTGCTGCTGGCGCCGCTCGGCCTGACCGCCCAGGACGCCGAGGACGCCGCACCCGCGTCGCCGCTCGTCGTGCTCGGCGAGCCGCTGTTCGCCGGCGCGGTCGACCACGTGACGATGCGCCACGAGGACGCGGCCCGCGCGGCGACCGGGCACCTGCTGGGCCTCGGCCGGCGGCGGGTGCTGCTGCTCGGCGCCCACGCGGGGGAGACGACGAGCGTGGCCGGCCTGCGCCACGCGGGCTACGTCGCGGCGCTCGCCGCGGCCGGCATCCCCGTGGACGACGCGCTGGTGGTGCCGATCGAGACCTGGGACCGGCCGAACGGCGCCCGCGCGATGGCCGAGGTGCTCGACGCGGGCACGCGCATGGACGCCGTGTTCGCCATGAACGACGACCTGGCGCTCGGCGCGCTGCGCTCGCTGCAGGAGCGCGGCCTGCGCGTGCCGCACGACGTGGCGCTGGTCGGGTTCGACGACGTGGCGGACGGCCGCTTCGCGTACCCGAACCTCACGACGGTGGAGCCCGGCCGGCATGAGGTGGCGCGGCTGGCGGTGGAGTACCTGCAGGAGCGGATCGCGGACCGCCGGACCGGGCGGCAGCTCGCGCCGCGCGTGGTCGCGCCGGACTTCCGGCTGGTGGTCCGGGAGTCGACGACGCTCTGACGCCCGGCGCGCCCGCGCCCCTGACCTGCGGTCTGCCCCCTCCCGGGGCCCGGGGTTGACAGCCCGGCGGGCGTCCCGGCACCATGCACTTACAACGTTGACTTACAACGTTGTATCGGGAGTAGACGTTCCGAAAGGTCCACCGCGATGAAGCGAACCCCCGCACTGCTGGCCGCCCCGGTCTGCCTGACGCTCGCCCTCGCGGCGTGCTCCGGCGGCGGCTCCTCCTCCGGCTCCGACGGACCCGTCGAGCTCACGTTCTGGCACGGCTACACCGAGGCCGACGGCGACGTGCTCGAGCAGATCGTCGACGACTTCAACGCCGCGCACGACGGCGAGATCACCATCACCACCGAGGTGAACCCCTGGGACGTCATCGACGACACGTTCCTGCCGGCCCTGTCCGCCGACAACGGGCCCGAGATCGTCGCCATGCCGGCCGAGCGGCTGCCGGTCTACGCCGACCGCGGCGCGTTCGTCGACCTGGACGACTTCTACGCCGGCGACGAGGCCACGCCCGACCTCAACCCGGGCGCCCTCGACATGGTCACCGTCGACGGCACCGCGTACGGCGTCCCCACCGGGTTCGTGCCGCTCACGATGTTCTACAACAAGGCCCTGTTCGCCGAGGCCGGCGTCGAGGTCCCGACAACCTGGGACGAGTGGGTCGCCGCCGCCGAGGCGCTCACCGTGGACGAGGACGGCGACGGCACGCCCGAGCAGTACGGCCTCGTGCTGACCGACCACGCGACGGTCGGCAACGGCGTCTGGCCCACGCTGTTCTACGGCAACGGCGGCGCGGTCGTCGAGGACGGCAAGGCCGTGATCGACTCCCCGGAGAACGCCGAGACCCTCGAGTTCTGGCACGACGCGATCGCGGCGACGCAGCTCAGCCCGACGGGCGTCGACGGCATCGCGGGCGACGGCCTGTACTCCAGCGGCCGGGTCGGCATGTACATCGGCGGCCCGTGGATGGCGTCGATCTCCGAGGAGAACGGCATCGACTACGGCATCGCGCCCATCCCGGCCGGCCCCGCGACGCAGGCCGCCTCCGCCATCGGGGTCGCGATGGCCCTCACCGAGCAGGCCGACCAGGCGCAGCAGGCGGCCGCGCAGGAGTTCTTCAGCTACTTCCTCGCGCACGAGCAGGCGGTCGCGTGGTCGCTCGGCTCCGGCTGGCCGCCTCTGCGCACGGACGTGACGACCGACGAGGTCGGCGAGAACCCCGTCGTCGCGGCGCTCACGGAGCAGGCGGAGCTCGGCCGCCCGCTGCTGCCCGGTGTCGTC
Organism: Cellulomonas olei; assembly: GCF_039548315.1. Classification (NCBI taxonomy): domain Bacteria; kingdom Bacillati; phylum Actinomycetota; class Actinomycetes; order Micrococcales; family Cellulomonadaceae; genus Cellulomonas; species Cellulomonas olei. The sequence continues at coordinate 50,029 of NZ_JBCLVN010000043.1, read as the reverse complement.
AACAGCACCGACGTGCTGACCGCGGTCGACGACCTGACCCAGCGCGCGATGGCCGGCGAGCCGGTCGACGCGCTGCTGGCCGAGGCCCAGACCGCCGTCCAGGCCGCGCTCGACGACTGAGGCCCGGCCCCGCCGGCCCCGCACCGCAGCCGGTCTCCCCCGCCCCGCGTCCTGCCCGGGCGTCGGGGGAGGCCGGCCCCACCGAGAGGCACCACCATGAGCTCCGCGCAGGCCGTCAGCCCGCGTCGCCGGGCCTACCGCGCGCCCGCCCCGCTGGGCGGGCGGCGTCCCGCCACCGGCTCGCCGTCGTCCCGCAGTCCCCGCACCGGCCGCCGCCGTACCCGCACCGCCCTGGCGTTCCTCGCCCCCGCGCTGCTGGTCCTGGGCGTGTTCGTCGTCTGGCCGATGCTGTCCGCGCTCCAGATGTCGTTCACCGACGCGAGCGGCTTCGGGCAGGCCGAGTGGGTCGGGCTGGAGAACTACGCCCGGATCGTCACCGACCCGGACATCCGCGACGCCGTCGGCAACACCGTGCTCTACGCGGTGCTGTTCACGCCGACGGCGGTGGTGGTCGCGCTGGCCCTCGCGCTGCTGCTGAACGACCCGCGGCTGCCGCTGCGCGGCCTGTTCCGGACGGCGCTGTTCCTGCCGTTCATCATCTCGCTGGCCGTGGGTGCGCTCGCCTGGTCGTACCTCATCGACCCGCAGGTCGGGCTGCTGCACTACTGGCTGCGTGGCCTGGGCATCGACCTCGGCAACGTGCTGCAGGACCCGACGCTCGCCATGCCGGCCGTGGCGCTGGTCGCGGTCTGGAAGAACTTCGGGTTCTACATGGTGATCTTCCTGGCCGGGCTCCAGGACATCCCGGGCTCCCTGTACGAGGCGGCGAAGATGGACGGCGCGGGCGCCTGGTCCCGGTTCCGGCACATCACGCTGCCGATGCTGTCGAACACCACCGCGTTCGTCCTGATCTTCGCGCTCATCGCGGCCCTCCAGGCGTTCGACCAGATCTACGTCATGACCGGCGGCGGTCCGTACGGCAGCACCCAGACCGTCGTGATGGAGATCTACGAGTCCGGGTTCCGCAAGCTCGAGCTCGGGTTCGCGTCCGCCCTGTCCTACGTGCTGCTGCTCGCGACGCTGCTGCTCAGCCTCGTCCAGTTCGTGTTCTTCGGCCGCCGCGAGGAGGAGCGCTGATGTCCGCCGCCACCCTGGGGGTCGCCCGTCCCGCGCCCCGGCCCGCGCCCCGCCGCCGCCGGGTCCGCCCGTCGACGGTGCTGCTGACCGCCGCCGTCGTCGTCGCGACCCTCGTCGCGCTGCTGCCGCTCGCGATCGTCCTGTTCACGGCGTTCAAGCCGACGTCCGAGGTCAACGCGTTCCCGCCCACGCTGCTGCCCGACGCCTGGACCACGGCGAACTTCGCGCGGATCTTCGCCGACCTGCCGTTCGCGCGGCTGATCGGCAACTCGTTCCTGTTCGCCGGTGGGGTGACCGTCTTCGCCCTCGTGTTCGACTCGCTCGCCGCCTACGCGCTGGCGCGGATCGACTTCGCCGGCCGCAAGGCGCTGCTGGTGGCGATCGTCGCGACGCTGATGATCCCGTTCCAGGCGACGCTGATCCCCGTCTACCAGATCGTCAGCGACCTGGGCTGGGTCAACACCTTCGCCGGGCTGATCGCGCCGCGCGCCGCCGACGCCTTCGGGATCTTCTTCCTGCGGCAGTTCTTCCTGTCGCTGCCGCGGGACCTCGACAACGCCGCGCGGATCGACGGGGCCTCGGAGCTGCGGGTCTTCACGCAGATCGTGCTGCCCAACGCCCGGCCCGCGCTGATGACCCTCGCGATCTTCGTGTTCGTCAACAACTGGAACGACCTGCTCTGGCCGCTCGTGTTCACCACGCAGCGCGAGATGGGCACCATCACGTCCGGGCTGACGCTGCTCACCGGCCCGGGTGGCATCGTGCCCTACGGCGTGATGATGGCCGGCGCCCTCGTCGCGGTGGTGCCGCTGGTCGTGGCGTTCCTGTTCGTGCAGCGGCGGTTCATCGAGTCCATCGCCACCACGGGGCTCAAGTGAGCGCCCGCCGCTGGTTCGAGGACGGCGCGCTGCACTTCGGCCTCGGGGTGGAGGACACGTTCGTCCCGCAGTCCGGGCCGGGGGAGCGCGCGATCGACGAGTACGCGCTGACCGACCACTACGCGAAGTACGCCTCCGACCTGCAGCTCGCGGTCGACGCCGGGGCCACGTTCCTGCGGTGGGGGGTGCCCTGGTACCGGGTCAGCCCGGCCCCGGGGCAGTGGGACTGGTCGTGGGTGGACCGGGTCGTGGACAGGTTCGGCGAGCTGGGCCTGCGCCCGGTGATCGACCTGCTGCACTACGGCACCCCGCTGTGGCTCGACGGGCAGTTCGCGCACCCCGACTACCCGAAGGTCGTCGCCGAGTACGCCGTCGCGTTCGCCGAGCGGTACGGGGACGCGGTCACGGACTACACCCCCGTCAACGAGCCGATGATCCACGCGCTGTTCTGCGGGGTCTACGGCTACTGGCCGCCCTACCTGACGGGGGACACCGGCCTGGTGGCGATGGTGCGGAGCCTCGGCGAGGGGTTCGTCCGCACGCAGCAGGGCGTCGCGGAGGTGCTCGGCGACCGCGCGACGTTCGTGCACGTGGACGCCTCCATGCGGTACACCGGGGACGTGGACGGCGAGCACCGCGACCAGGCGGCGCGGCTGCGCGAGCAGGCCCACCTGGTCGAGGACCTCGTCACCGGGCGCGTGGCCGACGGTCACCCCCTGCTGCCCGTGCTGCGGGGCGGCGGCATGGACGACGCGAGCCTCGCCTGGTTCGCGGACCAGGCCGTGCGGCCGCACGTGATGGGCGTCAACTACTACCCGCGCATCTCCACGGAGGTGTTCGAGGAGGGCGTCCACCACGGCGGCGGGTTCGCCGACCCGCGGCCCACCCAGGACGCCGGCGTGGCGGGGCTCGTCGAGGTGCTCACCGAGGCCGAGCGCCGCCACGGGGTGCCGGTGATGCTCACGGAGACGTCGGTCACCGCGCCCGTCGCCGACCGCGTCGCGTGGCTGCACGAGTCCGTCGCCGCCGTCCGCGCCCTGCGCGCGCTCGGGCACCGGGTGGTCGGCTACACCTGGTGGCCCGTGTTCGACATGTACGAGTGGACGTACCGCCACGGGACCGGCCCGCGTGCGGACCACCTGCTGACGATGGGCCTGTGGGACCTCGTCGAGGACGGCCGCGGGGGCCTGGACCGCCGCCGCACGCCCGTCGCCGACACGTTCCGCGCGCTCGCGCTGGACGCGCGCGCGAACGGGCGCTGAGCGGCGGTCCCCGCCTGCGTCAGCCCTGGGCGGGGAAGATCGCCCACACGTGCTTGGTGGAGTCGGTCGTGTACCAGCCGACGGACTGCGAGAGCCTCCGGGCGATCAGCAGCCCGAACCCGCCGGCGCCGACGGGCCGCTCGCCCGCGAGCACCGGCACCGAGTGCAGGTCCGCGTCGCAGACGTCGAGCAGGTAGTCGGTGCCGTCGGTCAGCAGGGACAGCACGGTCGGGGGCAGCCCGTGCTCGAGCGCGTTCGTCGCCAGCTCGGAGGCGACCAGGACCATGTTCTCGGGCACCTGGCCCAGCAGGTCCTGCGGTGCGGCGTGCCGGGCGGTGACCTCCGACAGGAGCTCGCGGCGCACCCGGGACAGGTCGGTGACGGAGTCGAGCGACCACGACCGGACGGCGGTGAACCGGTCCGGCGGCACCGACGCGGCGAGCCCCGCGTCGGTGGGTCCGCGGGAGCTCCCACCGCCGTGCTGCACCACGTCGCCTCCCCGTTCTCGAAGGATCTGCCGCATCGACGGTAGGTCCCGCGCCCGGTGCCCGCCACCGGTGCCCGCCACCGGTGCCCGGCGGCCCGGCGGGGCTCAGCGCGGCGGCGTCAGCCGGGTGTAGAACGCCGACGACGGGCTCGGCCGGTAGGCGGCGAACGGGGGGCACGCGACGAACCCCGCGCGCTCGTACAGCGCGCGGGCGGCCGCGGAGCCGTCCTGCGTCCCCGTCTCCAGGCTGACGCGGTCGTCGCCCTGCTCGGCGGCGAGCGCGAGCAGCCGGTCGAGCAGTGCGGCCGCGACGCCGCGCCGACGGGCCGCGGCCGCGGTGTGCATCGACTTGATCTCGGCGTGCCCGGGGGTGATCCGCGCGAGGGCGCCGACGCCGAGCAGCGCGCCGTCCGCGTCACGCGCCGCGAGGAACGTCACCTGGGGGGCGGCGAGCGCGTCGACGTCGAGCGCGTGCACGTCCTCCGGCGGGCTCTGCGCGTGCATCGCCTGCAGGTGACGCGTCAGCAGGGCCCGCACGTCGGGCGTGCGCGGGTCCTCGGGGGCGATCACGGGTGCGGAGGTGCCCCGGGCGGGGGCCGGCGCGGGCGCGGGTCGTGCGGTCACGCGCGGGACGGTACCCGGCGCGTGTTACGCCTCCGGGTCCCCGAGCAGCGACGCGCAGTGGTCCGGGACGTACGTGGACAGCTCGCGGGGCGGCCGCACGTACTCCTCGGACGCCGGTGGGCGCTCCGGCAGCACCACCGGGTCGTGGGGCACCTCCTGGTAGGGGATGGTCGACAGCAGGTGCGCGATCATGTTGAGCCGCGCGTTCCGCTTCAGGTCGGACTCCACGACGTACCACGGGCTGGTGGGCAGGTCGGTGTGCGCGAACATCGTGTCCTTCGCCCGGGAGTACTCCTCCCAGCGCGCGATCGACTCCAGGTCCATCGGGCTGAGCTTCCACCGGCGCACCGGGTCGTTCCGCCGGGACCGGAAGCGCCGGAGCTGCTCCGCGTCCGACACCGAGAACCAGTACTTGCGCAGCAGGATGCCGTCGTCGATGAGCATCTGCTCGAACCCCGGCGTCTGCTGCAGGAACCGGGCGCGCTCCTGCGGTGTGCAGAACCCCATGACCGTCTCGACCCCGGCGCGGTTGTACCAGGACCGGTCGAACAGCACGATCTCGCCGCGCGCCGGCAGGTGCGCGATGTAGCGCTGGAAGTACCACTGGCCGCGCTCGCGCTCCGTGGGCGCGGGCAGCGCGGCGATGCGGGCGACCCGGGGGCTCAGGTACTCGGTGATGCGCTTGATGGTGCCGCCCTTGCCGGCGGCGTCGCGGCCCTCGAACACGACCACCACGCGGGCCCCGGTGGCGCGCACCCACTCCTGCAGGGTCACGAGCTCCGACTGCAGCCGGAACAGCTCCGCCTCGTACACGGCCTTGGGCACCTTCGGCGTCATGCCCGGACGGTACGCCGCCGCCGCGCGCCGCGGGAGGTGCCGGCGGCGGGGACCTGAGCCGTGCTACTTTTGAGTAGCAGCCGCGCATCCCCGAGAGAGGTGGACGAGCGTGGCTGACGCCAGCCTGTTCGAGGTCGACACGGCGGAGCTCCGCCGCACCGGGAACGACGTGCTGCGCGTCGCCGACCGGGTGGCGGCCACGGGCGCCGCCCCGGTGGTCCCCGGGCCGGAGGCGTGGCGCGCGGGCCCGCTGACCTCCGCCGGGGCGCGGTTCGACGCGCGCTACCGCTACCTCCTGACGGCGCTCGCGGCGGAGGTCGACCACGCCGGCGAGCAGATCAGGGGCGCCGCGTCCGCCTACGACGAGGCCGACGCGATGGCCCGCGACCACCTCGCCGGTCTGCCGGCCCGCCCGTGATCGGCGGCGCGGCCCTCGCGACGTCCACCGACGCGCGGGCGCTGGTCCCGACCGACCCCGAGGCGCTCGAGGGCTCGGCGGCGGAGCTCGACGGGCGGCGCCGGGCTCTCGCGGGCGCGTCGGCCGACACGGCACGCGCCGCGTGCGACCGCTGGCACGGTGCCGCGTCCGAGGCCTGGGCGGCGCACCGCACGCGGCTGGTCGAGGTGCTCGACACGGTCGCGGGCGCCACCGACGTCGCCGGCGGGGTCCTGCGGCAGCACGCCGCCGTGGTCCGGTGGGCGCACGCCCGCGCCGAGGTCGCCGTCGCCCTGTGGGCGCAGGGCGAGGACCTGAGCGCGGCGTGGCGCCGCCGCGCCGACGTGGACCCGCCCGTGCTCGGCACGCCGTCGTCCCCCTCGTCCACCCCGGGTGCGACCCGCTGGCGGCCCCGCGTCGCCGACGTCGACCCCGGGGCGTCCCACCGGGCGCTCGCCGAGCAGGTGCTCGCCTCCGCCCGCGCGGAAGTCGTCGCGTCGGAGGCCGCCGCGGCGGGTGTGCTCGACGGGCTCTCCGCCGGCGTCCCGGACGGCGGGCTCCACCCCGGCGACTTCCTGCGCGGCGTCGCCGACTGGCTGACCTCCACCGCCGGCGCGCTGTGGCGGTACGGCTCGCTGCGCGCGGTCGTCGACGGCCCCGGCTGGGCGTCGTCGTGGGCGGAGCTCGGGACCTCGACGGTCGACCTGTACCACGCGGCGGGCGAGGACCCGTTCGGCACCGGGCGGGTGCTGCTCGACACCGACGGGCTCGCCGACCACCCCGGCCGGTGGTGGGGCGGCCACGCGCCCGACCTCGCGACGAGCCTGGTCACGGGCGGGTCGACCGCCGGCGTCGCGGGCGCCGCGCGGATGGCGCGGTACCTCCAGGACATCGCCGACGGCGTGGACCGCGTCGCCGCAGGCGAGCGCTGGCTGGACGCGCTGCGGGCCGCCCCGGACGTGGGGCCGGAGCGCGCGCGTCGGACCGTTGTCGGGTCCGCGCCGTGGGCCGAGTACCAGCGCACCTGGGCCGGCCCGGAGGAGTTCCGGCTCGGTGCGGGTGGCGACACGATCTGGGCCGACGGGGTCCACCTCGACGCGGACGGGGTCGTCGCGGTCGAGGTCAAGCACGTCGACCAGCCGGGAGGAGCGTCGATGTACGAGGGATCACGGCCGGAGTGGCTGCTGCGAGACTTCGACGACGAGATCCGCCGCTACCGAGCAGTCATCGAGGACGGTGGCAACCCCGTCGACCGGCTGCGGCTCGTGGTGTCGACTCCGGCGGCGGCCGAGTTCCTCGGGGACCGAGCACGTGCGCTGCTCGGGCCGGACGCCGGGTTCTCCGTGGTGGTGCGGTCGTGAGCAACAACCTGCTCGTCGCGTGCGAGGGGACGATTCCGCTCACTGCCGACCGGTTCGCCGAGGTGGCGCATCGGCGGTGGCCGGACGCGCTGGTGCGGCAGCTCCGGCCGCCACGCGCCTCCGCGGTCAACGTCCAGGTGGTGGGTCCCGCCGGGATCTACCAGATCAACTACTTCCGGGACCGGCGTTCCTTCTCGTGCGACGCCCTGTGGCCCGGGTGGGGCGAGGTCGCGGCGTGGTTGCGGTCGGTCGTGCCGGACGACGGCCAGCTGCTGGTCGCGGTCGACGCGGCGCTCACGATGCACGTCACCCTGACGCCCGGGATCACCGCGGCGGAGTTCGAGAGCCGCGCGGTCTCCCACGCCGACCCTGGGTGGACGGCCCGAGAACCTGCGGTCGCCGCGATGCTGGGTCTCCCGTGACTGCGACACCCCGCGATCCCGGCGGTGAACCGTGAGCAACAACCTCGTCGTCTGGTGCCGGAGCGGGATCGCGCTCACGTCCGAGGAGTTCGGCGCGGCCGCGGGCCGGCGATGGCCGGACGCGAGGATCCTGCACCTGGAACCACCCTGGGCCGCGGCGGTCAACGTCCAGGTCGACGGGGCCGATGGCGGGTTTCAGATCGACTACCACCGGAACCGACGAGCCTTCTGGTGCGACGCCTTGTGGTCGAAGTGGGGCGAGGTCGCGGCGTGGTTGCGGTCGGTCGTGCCGGACGACGGCCGGCTGCTGGTCGCGGTCGACGCGGCGCTCACGATGCACGTCACGCTGACACCCGGGATCACCGCGGCGGAGTTCGAGAACCGGATGGTGTCTCACGACGCACCCGCCTGGATCGAGCGGGAGCCCGAGGTGGCCGCGCTGCTCGGGTTCACGTGACCGCGGTGGTGGCGTCCTCGTCCGCGGTCGCGTCGGTCCCACCCGTCAGCAGCCGGTTGACGACGTACAGCACCACGCCGATCCCCAGCAGCACGGCGGCCCGCAGGTACACCGCCCCCTCGCGGCCCGTCAGCGGCGACGCCAGCACCAGCGACACGACCGCCCCGACGACGGGCGCCCACGTCGGCGCGCGGAACGAGCGCTCGCGGTCGCCGTCCACCGTGCCGGTCTCGTCGTCGTCCGCGGGGCGGCGGCGCAGGACGAGCACGGCGACGTTGACCACCGCGAACACGAGCAGCAGGAGCAGGACGGTGGTGTCGGCCAGGCCGCCCAGGTCGCCGGTCGCGGTGAGCGTCAGCGCGAGGACCACCGTGAACGCGATCGCGACCACGGGGGTGCGGCGCCGGGAGTGCACGCGGCCGAGCGCGGCGGGGACGATCCCCTCGCGGGACATCCCGTACACCAGGCGGGACGCCATCATCATGTTGATCAGCGCGGTGTTCATGACGGCGAGCAGCGCGATGAGCGCGAACAGCCACGGCGGGAACGCCAGCCCGGCCACGCGCACCACCTCGAGCAGCGGCCCGGTGGAGCCGACCAGCACGTCCGTCTCCACCAGCATCGACGCCGTGAACGCCACCGCCAGGTAGATGGCCCCGGCCACCGCGAGGCCGCCGAACAGCGCCCGCGGGAAGTCGCGCCGCGGGTGCCGCGCCTCCTCCGCCAGGTTCACCGAGTCCTCGAACCCGAGCAGGGCGTAGAAGGCGAGCGCGGTGCCGCCGAGCACGCCCATCCACGCGGGGCCGTCGGTGTGCAGGTCGAGGGCGCGGGACGGGTCGCCGTCGCCGTGCGCGAGCGCCCACACCCCGATGCCGATGATGACGAGCAGCCCGCTCGCCTCGACCAGCGTGAGCACGACGTTCACGCGCACCGACTCGGAGACCCCGAGCACGTTGACGACCGTGATGAGCCCGAGGAACACCCACGCGGCCACGAGGGTCGGCACCCCGAACGGCAGCAGCTCCGCCAGGTAGTCCCCGCCGAACGCCCGCGCCGCCGCGGAGGCGCTGGTGATGCCCGACATCATGACGGCGAACGCCACGAGGAACGTCAGGAACGGCCGCCGGAAGGCGCGGTTCGCGTACAGGGCGGCGCCGGCGGCCTTGGGGTAGCGGGCGACGAGCTCCGCGTAGGCCGTCGCGGTCAGCGTGGCCAGGGCGAACGCCAGCAGGAACGGCAGCCAGATCGCGCCGCCGACCTGCTCCGCGACCGTCCCCGTCAGCGCGTAGATGCCGGCGCCGAGGATGTCCCCGACGACGAACAGCAGCAGCACCGTGCGGCCGATCGTGCGCCGCAGCTCCGGCTGGTCGGCGCCGGGTACCCGTGTGGTCTGCGTCATCGAGCCTCCCCCTCGTCGGGGGCCACTGTGCTCCTGCCCGCATCGTCGTGCGCGTCGAACGGTCCCCGGCGCTCGCCGGGCGCGCCACGACGGGCGCCCCTAGGCTCGATCGAATCAGGAGATCCAGCGACCAGGGAGAGAACGCATGAAGGGCAAGCTCGCATTCGTCCTCGGCGCCGGCATCGGCTACGTCGTCGGCACCCGCGCGGGCCGCGCGCAGTTCGAGAAGATCAAGGGGTGGGCGTCGGACGCGTGGCACGACCCGCGCGTGCAGTCCACGGTCGACGACCTCGAGTCGACGGCGGCGCGGTTCGCGAAGGACCAGGGCGTCGCGCTCAAGGACAAGGCGGTCGACGCGGTGAAGAGCGCGGTGTCCCGCGGCTCCGACGACGGCGCGTCCGCCGAGCCGTGGAGCACCGGGCCGGGCGCCGCGCCGGGCACCGGTGGCGGGAGCACGACGGGGCCCGACCGGGCCTGAGGCGGCCGGCGCCGGCTCAGGCCGGCGCCGCCCACCGGTGCACGGAACCGTCCGCGAGCACCAGCACGCCGGAGGTCCCCGGCAGCCCACGGAGCCGGCCCGGTGCGTGCGCACCCAGCACGACGGCGGCGGTCGCCCACACGTCCGCACGCTCGGCGGTCTCCGCGACGACGGTCGCCGACCGGATCGCGCCGCCGGCGGCCGCGCCGGTGCGCGGGTCGACGACGTGGGCGCCGCGGGCGGCGGGGCCCGACGTGGCCACCCCGCCGTCGGTCACGTCCACCCAGGCGAGCACCCGGCTGCGGTCCGCGGGGTCCTCCACGCCGACCCGCCACGGCAGACCGCTACGGCTCCGCACGCCCACGTCGCCGCCCGCGACCACCGCGACGTCGCCGTCGAGGCCGGCCAGCGCGTCGAGCGTCCGGTCGACGGCCCACCCCTTGGTGAGGCCGGTCGGGTCGAAGCCGTCCCGCCACCCCCACGCGTCGACGACGCCGCCCGTCGTCGACCGCGCGACCACGCACCGCCGGTGCACCGCGGCGAGCTCCGGTGCCGCGTCGAGGCCGAGCTCCCCGCGGCGGTAGCGGCTCAGGTCCGAGTCGGGGCGGAAGGGGCTGAGCGCCGCGTCGATCCGCGCCACCAGGGCGAACGCCTCCGCCACGGCGCCGGCGGTGGCGGGGGCGTGCGCCGCCGGCCCGCGGACGTGCACGCTCCAGGGCATCGCCATGTGGTGGGCCACCCAGGCGCAGCGCGGCAGCCCGGCGGCCTCCCGGACCCGGGTGTCGCGCTCGGCGGCGTCGAGGTCGTCGCCCGACGGCGTCCAGGCCGTGGCGTCCGCGGCCGCGCTCACGCCTGCGCCGCCTCGTCCAGCGCCGCCTGCAGCGACTGCGCGTACGCCTCGCTCGTGTAGGTGGCGTGCGACACGAGGGCGATGTCGGCGCTCTGCGCGTCGAGCGCCTCGCTGTTGAGCGTCGGGATCGCCTGCCCGGAGATGCTCCGGGAGCGCCCGTCCGGGGAGTCCTGGGTCGCGCCGACGTCGGTGAGCCGGCCGTCGGTCACCGTGACCGTCACGGTGACCGTGCCGTACCGCATGGACGTGGACGCCGAGTACGTGCCGGTCGAGCCGGTCGAGCCGGACCCGGTCGAGCCCGCGGCGTCCGGGGTCGTCGCGCCGGCCGCGTCGCCGCTGCCGGCCGCGGATCCGGACTGCGCCCCGGAGCCGGACTGCGCCCCGTCCCCGGCCTGCGACCCGGACGTCGCGCCGCCCGCGGTCGCGGTCCCGCCGGCGGTGCCCGCCGTGTCGAGCGTCCGGCCGGTGCTCGTGGGGTACAGGAGGATCAGGCCGAGGCCGGACAGGGTGCCGGCCACGGCGACGAGGATGCGGCGCACGGGAGTCTCCTCTCACCAGGCGTAGGACTCGAGGTGGATCTGCCGCTCGGGCACGCCGGCGGCGCGCAGGTCGGCGACCAGGGCGGTGGACCAGGCGGCGGGTCCGCAGACGAACACGTCGTGGTGCACCAGGTCGGGCACGAGTCGCCGCAGCGCGTCGGGTCCGGGGACGTGGCCGTGCTCGGCGGGCAGCCAGGGCGTGCCGGTGCGGGAGCGCGGGCCGGGGAGCGGGACGTACCGGAGGGCCGCGTGCTCCGCGAGCCACTCGGCGTCGGCACGCAGCGCGGCCTCCGACGGGTCGGTGACGCGGTGCACGAGGGTGTCGGAGCCGGGCGTCCACGCGTTGTCCTGGAGCAGGGCGACCACGGGCGCGATGCCGGCGCCGGCCGCGAACGCCGCGATGCGGTGCCGCGTCCGGACGCTCGTCGCCGTCCGGCCGAACGGCCCCTCGACGAGCACCGGCGTCCCGGGTCCCATCGCCGCGAGCCGGGCGCCGTCGTCGCCCCGGACGCCGATCGTGACGCGGAGCCCCGCGGTGGTGGGCTGCGCCGAGAGGCTCAGCGGGTGGCCGCGCGTCCAGCCGGCGCCGGTCCGGAACCGCCAGACCAGGAACTGGCCGGCCTCCACCCGGAGCCGGTCGAGCCGGCGCCCCGTGACGTGCACTGACACGATCGTCGGCGTCTCCTGCACGACGGCCGCCACGCGCAGCCGGTGGCGGGCGCTCAGCAGCAGCGGGCGCGCCACCCGGAAGGTCAGCAGCGCGACCAGCGTGAGCCCGTACAGCGACCACCAGTACGCCGCGGTCCAGGGGTGGGCGAGGAACGACGACCCGGTCCAGAGCTGGTGCGGCAGCGCGAGCCCGATGCCCAGGTAGGCGTACAGGTGCAGCAGGTGCCACGACTCGTAGCGCAGCCGCCGCCGCGCGGCACGCACGGACAGCACGACGACGCCGGTGATCAGGGCGGTCCCGGCGACCGCGAGCAGCATGCCGGGCAGCGTGAGCGTCATCGACCACAGCTCCGCGACGGGACCCCGTCCCTCGGCCGACGCGTACGCCACCACGATGAGGACCAGGTGCAACGCGAGCAGCCAGAACGACGTGAACCCGGCCCAGCGGTGCCAGGTGGTGAGCCTGTCCTGCCCGAACGCGCGCTCGGCGGCGGGGATGCGTGCCATGCCCAGCACCTGCAGCAGCAGCAGCGCGCTGGCCCACAGGCCCGCGAGCCGGCCCGCGGACCCCAGCGCGGTCGCGCCGCCCTGGAGCAGCAGCCCGGCGCCACCGGCGCTCACCCAGAACGCGGTGACGACCCCGAGGTGCGCACCCACGAGCCAGGCGACCGCGTCGCCCCACCAGCGTCGTCGCGCCGGGGGGAGCAGGCGCCGGACGTGCCCTCCGCGGGCGTCCGGCGGGCGGGGCGACGGCGTGGTGTCGCCCGGCGCGCGCGGGCCGGGCACTGCGGTGGTCGGCGGAGCGCTCACGCTGCCCTCCCGGGCTGCCGGACCGGGTGGCTCCCGGTGAGGGCTCCTACGCTGCGGTCGGGTGCTCCACGTCCGCTGGAACGCGCCTGTGGTGCACCTGTGCGTGCGGGACCGCGGGTCGCCCCGCGGGCGGGCCGGGCGCGGCGGTCAGGACGCGGCCGCGCCGGCGTCGTCCGGCAGGGACCCCTGCACCTCGTCGACGATGCCGGCCATGGCCCGCTGCGCGGCGACCGGGTCGCCGAGCGCGACCGCGCGCGCCACGGCCTCGTGCCCGTCGAGAGCGGCCGGCACGGGCGAGGCGGGCATGAGGCCGAGAGCCGTGCGGCCGGACAGCACGGCCGTCACCAGCCCCGACAGCGCCCCGAACAGCTCGTTGCCGCTGGCGCGCAGCAGCAGCTGGTGCATCCGGATGTCGAGCGCGAGGAACTCCGCCTGCGTGGCCTCCCCGGCCTCGCCGAGCGCCCGCATCCGCTGCGCGATGTCCATGAGCTCCGTGCGGACCTCGACGGGGGCGTACCGCGCGGCGCCGGCGGCGGCCAGCGGCTCGACGGCGTGCCGCAGCTCGGTCAGCGTCCGCAGCTGCGCGAGCCGGCCGGGTCCCTCGAGCCGCCAGGCGATCACCCGGGGGTCGAGCACGTTCCAGCTCTCGATGCCGAGCACGACCAGGCCGACGCGCCGGCTGGAGCGCACCAGGCCGAGGCCCTCGAGCATGCGCATGACCTCGCGCGCGACCGTGCGGGACACCCCGAACTCGGCGCCCAGCTCCTGCAGCGTCAGGACGGCCCCGGCGCGCAGCTCACCGGCGGTGATGCGGCGCCCCAGCGTGTCGAGGACGGTGCTGTGGAGGACGGCGGCGGGCACGCGTCCAGGGTAGGGCCGCGGACGGCGCCCGACACTATGAGAGCACCACATGTGGACAAAGGTGCTACCTGTGGGTGATGCTGAGCCGGTGGACACCGACGTCACCGAGGCCGAGACCTCACCGCACCGCACCGCCGCGCCGTCGGGCGCCGAGCGCCCCGACCTCGTCGTGGTCATGGGCGTCGCCGGCTCCGGCAAGACCACTGTCGCAGCACTCCTCGCCGGCCGCATGGGGGCGGCGTTCGCCGAGGGCGACGACTTCCACTCCCCGGCCAACGTCGAGAAGATGTCGGCCGGCACCCCCCTGACCGACGACGACCGCTGGCCGTGGCTCGGCGGCATCCGGGACTGGCTCGCCGAGCGCGCCGCCGCCGGCGAGAGCGCCGTCGTCCCGTGCAGCGCGCTGCGCCGGGCCTACCGGGACCTGCTGCGCGAGGCCGGGCCGGTGCGCTTCGTCCACCTCACGGGCAGCCGCGAGCTGCTGTCCGAGCGCATCCAGGGCCGGGCCGGGCACTTCATGAAGCCCGAGATGCTCGTGTCCCAGCTCGCGACCCTCGAGCCGCTGGCCGACGACGAGGACGGGTTCGCCGTCGACATCGACGCCAAGCCCGCCGCGCTGGTCGACGAGATCCTCCGGCGCCTCGGCCGCTGACCCGCACCTCTGCCCACCCACCACCGCCACCACTGTCGACGGAGACACCCATGACGCCTGAGGGCTGGACCCAGACCCTGACCGCCGGGCCGCTGCTCGGCATCGCGGCCGGCGCGATCGCCGTGCTGCTGCTCCTCATCATCTGGCTGCGGATGCACGCGTTCGTCGCGCTGATCCTCGTCAGCCTGCTCACCGCGCTCGCCACCGGCATCCCCGTCGGGGACGTCGTGCCGGTCATGACGTCGGGCTTCGGCTCCACCCTGGCCGGCGTCGCCCTGCTCGTCGCGCTCGGGGCGATGCTCGGGCGGCTCGTCGAGACCAGCGGCGGGGCCCAGGTGCTCGCCGACTTCCTCATCGGCAAGTTCGGGGAGAAGCGGGCGCCGTTCGCGCTCGGCCTCGCGTCGCTGATCTTCGGCTTCCCGATCTTCTTCGACGCGGGCCTCGTCGTGATGCTGCCGATCGTGTTCGCCGTCGCGCGCCGCCTCGGCGGGTCGCTGCTGCTGTACGGGCTGCCCGTCGCCGGTGCGTTCTCCGTGATGCACGTGTTCGTGCCGCCGCACCCCGGGCCGGTCGCGGCCACCGAGCTGCTGGGCGCGAACGTCGGGACGGTGCTGGCGATCGGCGTCCTCGTCGCGATCCCCACCTGGTACGTGACCGCGTACCTGTACGGCGTGTTCACGGGCCGGCGGATCTCGCTGCCCGTCCCGTCGATCCTCGGCGAGGCCGACGAGGAGGCCACCGCCAACCCGCCGTCCTTCGGCACGGTCGTCTCGCTGCTCCTGCTGCCGCTGGTCCTGATCTTCGCCAACACCGGCCTCGACGCGCTGCGCGCGGCCGGCGTGGTGGACGGCGACGCGCTGTGGGTGCAGGCCTTCCGTGCGCTCGGCCAGACGCCCGTCGCCCTGCTCGTCACCGTCCTCGTCGCCACGTACGTGCTCGGCCGGCGCCGCGGCCGGTCCGGGACGGTCCTGGAGAAGGTGCTCGACTCCGCGCTCGGCCCCGTCGCCTCGGTCATCCTCATCACCGGCGCCGGCGGCATGTTCGGCGGCGTCCTGCGCGCGTCCGGCATCGGCGACGCGCTCGCGGACGTGCTCAGCGACCTCGGTGTCCCGGTGATCGTCGCCGGGTTCCTCATCGCCACGGTGCTGCGGGTCGCCCAGGGGTCCGCGACCGTCGCGCTGACCACCGCGGCCGGCCTCATCGCGCCGGCCGTCGCCGCCGGCGGCTACAACGCCGTGGAGCTGGCGACCATCGTCCTGGCGGTCGCGGCAGGCTCGGTGGTCCTCAGCCACGTCAACGACTCCGGCTTCTGGCTGGTCGGGCGGTTCTTCGACATGGACGTGAAGACGACCTTCAAGACGTGGACCGTCATGGAGACGCTCATCGGGGTGATGGGCTTCGGCCTGGCCGCGGTGATCTTCGCGATCGCCTGACGGCCGGGCGCGCGGGCGGCGGGGGCGACGGGGAAATCCGTCGCGCCCGCCGCCCGTCCCGCCCTACGGTCGCAGCGGGCCCGCACGGGGCCCCGGCGGCCGCCGCGGCGTGCCGCGCGAGCGAGGAGCCGATGCGAGATGACCGCGCAGGTGCCGGTGGCCGGACCCGTCCGCCGCCAGACGACGACCCGTCAGCACCCGTGCAAGGAGCGTCACCGTGTTCGACCTTCGCCTGTTCTCCGTCCGTGAGTCCCGCCTCCGCATCCATAACCCCCTGACCGCGCGGCAGCTCGCGGACTGGGGCGCCGGGCTCGACCTGCCGCCCGGCACCCGGGTGCTCGACCTGGCCTGCGGGTCCGGCGAGCTGCTGTGCACCTGGGCCCGCGACCACCGCGTCGCCGGCCTCGGCGTGGACCTCAACCCGGACTTCCTCGCCCACGCGCGGGCGCGCGCCGACGAGCTCGGCGTGGCCGGTGCCGTGCGGTTCGTCGAGGGCGACGCGTCCGGCTACGTCGCCGACGAGCCCGTCGACGTGGCGGCCTGCGTCGGCGCCACCTGGATCGGCGGGGGCGTGCCCGGCACGCTCGACCTGCTGAGCCGCAGCATCGTCCCGGGCGGCATGCTGCTGGTCGGCGAGCCGTACTGGCGCACCGTCCCCGCCACCGCGGAGCTGCTCGCCGCCTGCCAGGCGGGTGCCGTCGAGGACTTCCTGCCGCTGCCGGAGCTGCTCGCCTCGTTCGGGGAGCAGGGCTACGACGTCGTCGAGATGGTCTGCGCGACCGAGGGGTCCTGGGACCGCTACTGGGCGTCGCAGTGGCTCACCATGCGGCGCTGGGCGGACGCCCACCCCGGCCACGACCTGCACGACGAGGTCCGGCGGCTGCTGGCCACCGAGCCGCAGCAGTACGCCGCGGGGGTGCGGGCGCACCTCGGCTGGGGCGTGTTCGCGCTGATCGCGCGGTGACGCCGCCGGTGCCCGGGCGGGACGTCCGCCCGGGCACCGGGGTCAGGGCCGGGGCACGTTGCGCAGGTTCGAGCGGGCCATCGCCATGACCTCGCCCATGCCGCCGCCGAGGATCTCCTTGCTCATGGCCGCCGTGAAGCCGCTGAGCTGCTGGCGCGTGATCTTCGGCGGGATGGACAGCGCGCGCGGGTCCGTCACCAGGTCGACCAGCGCCGGCCCGTCGTGGGAGAAGGCCTCCCGCAGGGCCGTGCGGATCCGCGTCGGGTCCTCCACGCGCACGGCCGGGATGCCCATCGCCTGCGCGACCGCGGCGTAGTCGATCGCCGGGGAGTCCGTGCCGAACGACGGCAGGCCGTCGACCAGCATCTCCAGCCGGACCATGCCGAGCGTCGCGTTGTCGAACAGGATGATCTTGACGGGCAGCTGGTAGTGCACGAGCGTCACGAGCTCGCCCAGCAGCATCGACAGCCCGCCGTCCCCGGCGACCGCCACCACGTGCTTCTGGCGCGCCCCGCCGTCCCGCGCCGCGAACGCCGCGCCGATCGCGTGCGGCACCGCGTTGGCCATCGAGCCGTGCAGGAACGAGCCGATGACGCGGCGGCGGCCGTTCGGGGTCAGGTACCGCGCGGCCCACACGTTGCCCATGCCGGTGTCGACGGTGAACACCGCGTCGTCCGCGGCCTCCTCGTCCAGCAGCACCGCGGCGTACTCCGGGTGGATCGGCGTGTGGTGCTCGACGTCCTTCGTGTACGCGCCGACCACGCCGGACATCGCCCGCTCGTGCTTCTTGATCATCGAGTCCAGGAACCGCCGCGACTTCTTGCGCCCGACCAGCGGCAGCAGCGCACGGACCGTCTCTCCCACGTCGCCGACCACCGCCAGGTCGGTCCGGGTGCGCCGGCCGAGGTGCGTCGGGTCGATGTCGACCTGCGCCGTCCGGACGTCGGACGGCAGGAACTGGTCGTAGGGGAAGTCGGTGCCCAGCATCAGCAGCAGGTCGGCGCCGTCCATCGCGGCCTGCAGCGCGCCGTAGCCGAGCAGCCCGGTCATGCCGACGTCGAACGGGTTGTCGTACTGGATGTGCTCCTTGCCGCGCAGGCTGTGGCCGACCGGGGCGGCGATCTTGTCGGCCAGCGCCAGCACGTCGTCGTGGGCGCCGCGCACGCCGGCCCCCGCCAGGATCGTGACCTTCTTCGCGTCGTCGATCGCGTCGGCGAGCGCGGCCACGTCGACGTCCGCGGGGACGACGCGCGGCCGCCGGGGGCGCACCAGCTGGTCCGGACCGGGCGCGGGCGCCTCCTCGTCGGCGACGTCGCCCGGCAGCGTGAGCACCGCGACGCCCGGGGCGCCGTAGGCGTGGTGGATGGCGCTGCGGATCACCCGCGGCGCCTGGACCGGCGACGAGATCATCTCGGAGTACACCGAGCACTCGACGAACAGCCGGTCGGGGTGCGTCTCCTGGAAGAACTGGGTGCCGATCTGCGCGCTCGGGATGTGCGACGCGATGGCGAGGACCGGCACGCGGCTGCGGTTCGCGTCGTACAGGCCGTTGATGAGGTGCAGGTTGCCCGGGCCGCACGAGCCCGCGCAGACGGCCAGCCGCCCGGTGATCTCCGCCTCGGCCGCCGCGGCGAACGCCGCCGCCTCCTCGTGCCGGACGTGCACCCACTGGATGTCGGCACCGTCCTTCTGCGCCCGGCGGATCGCGTCCACCACCGGGTTGAGGCTGTCGCCCACGATCCCGTAGACGTGCGTGGCACCCGCTGCCACCACCTGCGCCACGAGCTGGTCCGCCACCGTGCTGCTGCGTGCCACCGCGTCCTCCTGTCGTCGTCGCGTGCTGGTCCGCCTCCATAGTCATCCCATGACTTGGGCGGTGCCACCGGGAAGCGTGTCTCGTGCCTCACGCGCACGGCTCGCCGGACCCGGGCGGGGACGACCAGGACCCGGCGGACCCCGGACGACCTGGTGAAAGTCTGCGCAGGAACTGTGGACGACGCACCTGGGGCGCTCCCGCCTGGCACGCTCAGCACGTGGAACCGACCTCGGCAGGCGCCGCCCGGCGCGAGCTCACCGACTTCAGCCGCTGCCCGCACTGCGGGACGACGCTCACCGGGCCGCGCTGCCGGGGCTGCGGGCTCGACCTCGGGGGAGCGGACGGTGCCCGCATCGCCGACGCGTCGCGCACCGCGGCGCGGGCGCTCGACGACCGGCAGCGGCTGATCGAGGCGGTCCGGGCCGCGCAGGCGCGCGCGACCGTGCCGGGGGCGGCGGTCGCGCCCGCGGCGCCGGTCGTGCCGCCGGTCGGGACCCCGGTCGCGTCGCCCCCTGCGTCGCCGGTGGTGCCACCCTCCACGTCACCGGTGGTGCCTCCCCCCGCGGCGCCCTGGGCGGCGGGGCCCTGGGCGACGGGCCCGGACGTCCCCGGTCCGGGCGCGTGGCCCGGCGCCGCGCCGCATCCCCCCGCCGGCTGGCCGGGCGGGCCGGGCGTGCCTCCCCCCGCCCGGCAGCCGGTGCCGCCGGCCGGTCGGCCGTTCGACGTCGCGCGCCTGTTCGCCCTCGCCGGTGCGGGCCTCGTGGCGGCGGCGTTCGTCGTCCTCGCGTTCTTCCTGCTCGGCGACGCGCCCGCCGCCCGGGTGGTCGTGCTGCTGCTCACGACGGCCGGCGCCGCGGTGGGTGCGCTCGCGCTCCGGCGCGCCGGCGTCACCGGGTCCGCGGAGGCGGTCGGCGGCCTGACCGCCGCGCTCGCGGTCGTCGACGCGTGGGTCGTGGGGGCGCTCGCCGGCGGGCGCGTCCAGCCGCTCGTCCTGGCGTTCCTGCTGCTCGCCGTCGGCGTCGGACTGCCCGCGGCGGGCCTCGCCACCCGGATCCGCTCGTGGACCGTCGCCGTCCTCGTGCTGCCCGCCGTCCCCCTGTGCGTCTCGGCGGCCGTCGGCGGCGGCTGGGCCTGGCACGTCGGGCTGCTCGCCGCCTCCCTGGCCACGCTCGTCCGAGTCCCCTACCGCCGCGCGGTCGACCAGCGGTTCGGCGCCCGGGGGGAGGTGGTCGACGGGCTGCTCGTGGCCCTCGCCGGCGTGCTGCTGCTCGCGGCGCTCGCGGTCGCCCCCGACCTGCCGACGGCCGACGGCTGGCCCGCCGGCGGGCTCGCGATCGGCCTGCTGCTCGCCGCGGTCGTCGCCGGCCTCCAGGCCCGCGCGGGCCAGGCGGCCCCCTGGACCGCGACCGCGGGGGCACTGGTCGTCCTCGCAGCGTCGGCCGCTCCCCTCGACCTGGGCACCCTCAGCATCGGCATCGCCGCCCTGACCGGCGCCGGAGCCTGGCTTCTCGTGACGCTGCTGCCCGCCGCGACGGGACGCGACACCGGCTCCGACGCGCTGCACCGGGCGCGGGTGTCCGGCGGGTGGGTCGCGCTGGTGGTCGTGACGCTGCCCGGCCTGCTCGCGGCGGTCGCCGACGGTCTGACGCTGCTCGAGGCGCTCCGGATCCCGCCGCCCTCCAGGCTGCCCGTCGCGGCCTTCGACCCCGCCGGCGACCTCGCCGAAGGCGCCTCCTCGCTCGGGCCGGTGCTCGCGGTCGTCGTGCTCGCCGGTGCCTGCGCCGTGATCGCGGTGCAGCGGCTCGCGCCGGTGCTCGAGCGCCGCTGGGCGGCCCCCGCCGGCACGGTGCCCGGGGTCGTCCCGCCCCCCGGCGTCCCGCTGCCCGGCATCCCGCTGCCCGCCGTGCCGCGCGAGCCGTACGTCGTCACGGCGGGCCGCGCCTGCCTGCCCGCCGCGGTCGTGCTGGCCGTCGCCGCGGCCGCGACGCTGCTGCGGCCGTGGTCCCCGGCGCTGCTGCTCGCCGAGCTGCTCCTGGCGGTGGCCCTGGTCGAGACGGCACGCCGTGCCCCGCGCCGGCCCGGACCGTCGCGCGCGGTCGCCGGAGCAGCAGGTGCGGTGGCTGGAGCCCCCGCTGCGGTCGCCGGCGAGCCGGCCGGCTGGGTGCCGCCGTCGTCGGCGGCACCGGCTCCCGGCGGGCCCACGCCCCGGAGCGCCCCGTGGCGCAGCACCCTCGTCGTGGCCGCGTTCGCGCAGCTCGCGGCGCTGGTGCTGCTGAGCTGGGTGGCGCGGCCGACGGTGCTCCTCGGCGCGGCGGCCGTGGTGCTGCTCCTGCTGCGGTCGCGCCCGCTCGTGCCCGCGCCGGTGCGGGGCGTCCTCGTCGGCGCCGGCGCGGCCTACGCGACGCTGGCGCTCGGCTTCGGGCTGGCGTGGCTGGGGTGGGACGGGTTCGGCGTGGTGGGGGGCACGGCGGTCGTCGCCGTGCTGGCCGCCGCCGTCGTGACCGTGCTGCCGCGGGTCGGCCGGGACACGTGGCTCGCCCTGCTCGTCGTGGCCACGGTGCCGGCCGCCGTGGCGGTGCTCGCGGTGGCCGTCGACCGGACCTGGTGGTCCGCGGGCGCCGCCGCCGCGCTGCTGGTGCTCGAGGCCGTGGTCCTCGACACCCGCGCGCGCCCGGTGCCGGCCTGGCTGCGGGTGCTGGCCGCGGCCCTCGTGCTGCCGACCGTGTCGGTGCTCGTCATCTGCGCCGGCGCGGTGCTGCTGCCCGGGTCGGGATCCCCGGTGCTGCTGCCCGTGGTGGCCGTCCTCGCCGCGGCCGCCGCCGTCGCCGCCCCGCCCGTGGCGACGCGGCTGCGGCGCCGGTCCCTGGACGTCTCGGCGGAGCCCGCCCGGGTGGCGCTCGAGGTCGCGGCCGCCGGGACCTCCGCGGTGGCCCTGCTGCTCGCCGTCCTGCGAGCCACGACCGGCGCGGACACCGTGCTGGTGCTCTGCGCGATCCTGGCCGCCGGGGCCACGGTGGTCGCCCAGCGGCCGGACCGGCGCCCCGTATGGTGGGCCGCCGCGCTGCTCTGGTCGGGGGTGCTGTGGTCGGCGCTCGGGTGGTGGGGCGTCGGCCTCGTGGAGGCGTACACCGCGCCCCCCGCCGCCGCGGCCGTGCTGGTCGGGGCCCTGCTCGCGCGGCGGTCGGCAGAGCGCTGGCGCCCGCTCGTGCGCGCAGGCACCGCGCTGCTCGTGACGCCCACGCTGCTGCTCGCCGTCCTCGGACGGGACACGGGCACGCGGGCGGCGGCCCTCCTCGCCCTCGCCGCCGTCGCGGTGGGGAGCGTGCTCCTGTCCGACGAGGACGAGGGACCCGATCCCGCGCCGACGCCGGCGGGGCGCGCGTGGCGGGTGCTGACGGACGCCGTCCTCGTCGGTGCGGCCGTCGCGGCGCTCGCCGGCCCGGTGCGCGCCCTGCACCTGGCCGCGAGCACCCAGGCGGGGCCGGCGGCCGACGACGCCCGCCTGTTCGGGGCCGCGCTGCTGTGGTCGCTCGGGGGCGCGGTGCTGCTCGGCGTCGCCGGACGGTCGCTCGCCCGACGGCACGAGGCGGCGGTGGTCGCCGTGACGCCTCCGGGTGCCGCGTCGGGACCCACCGGACCGGGCCCCCGGCTCCGCTGGGCCCTGGCCCCGGCCGTCGTCGCCGGGACCGTCGGCACGCTCGTCGCTGTCCGCTCGTCGTGGGCGGCGGCGTGGACCGGGTGGGTCGTCGAGCTGCTGCTCCTGGCCCTCGCCCTGACCGCCGTGCGGTCCGACGTCCGGTCCGGCGGACCCGGTGCCCGATCGGCTGCCCGGCCCGACCTCGGGTCCGCCGCCGCGTCCGGCTCCGACCCCCGGCGACAGGCCGTCGTGCTGCCCCCGGGCTGGTTCCTGTGGCTGGCCGCGCTCGCCTGGGCGATCGGGGCGTGGAGCACGCGGCTGCTGCGCGTCGAGATGTTCGCCCTGCCGGTCGGCCTCGCCCTCACCGCCATGGGTCTCGTCGCGCTGCGCGCGGCCCTCCGGGACGACGCCGTCGCCGGTCCCGCGGGGCCCCCGGCGCGCTCGTCGGCCGGGTGGCCGGTGGGCGGGCGCACCTCCGCGGTCACCCTGACGCCGGGCGCGCTCGCCACGCTCGGTCCCTCCGTGCTGGCGATCTGGACCGACCCGATGACCTGGCGCGCCGTCCTCGTCGTGGTGCTCGCGCTGGGGTTCATGCTGCTCGGGGCGCGCGAGCTGCTCCGGGCGCCGCTGGTCGTCGGCGCGACCACCCTGCCCGTGGCGGTGCTCAGCGTGTTCGCGGCACAGCTCGGCGGCACGGTGTCGGCGGGCCCGTGGCTGCTGACGCTCCTCGCCGCGGGCGGTCTGCTGCTGGTGCTCGGGATCTTCGCCGAGCGGCGCCGGTCCGGGCAGGGCGCGCAGGACGAGCAGCCGCGCGTCCTGCGCTGACGGACGCCGAGGGGACGCCCCGGCGGGCGGTCAGCCCGCGGGGGTGTCGTCGGCCGCGGGCGTCAGCCGCTCCGACCCGGGGACGTCCATCGGCACGGGGAGCGTCGAGCCGCCGGCCCGCCGGGGGGCGTCGTCGGCGGCGACCGGCGTCACGGCATGCGCTGCGGTGCCGCCCGCGGGGGCTGCCGACGCGTCGACCGTGTTCTCGTCGCCCGCGGCGGCCCGTGCGCCGGCCTCGGGCGCGGTGCCGCCCTCGGACGTGCCGCTCTCGGACGTGCCGCTCTCGGACGTGCCGCTCTCGGACGTGCCGCCCTCGGGGGTGCCGCCCTCGGGGGTGCCGCCCTCGGACGTGCCGCCCTCGGGGGTGCCGCCCTCGTCGTCCGGCCCCGCGCCGGCCGGCACCCGCGGGTCCTGGTTGCCGGCCCGCAGGGTGCGCAGCGAGGCGAGCACCGCCACCACGGCGAGCGCCGCTGACCCGACGACCACCAGGTAGCCGCCGTGCGACCCCTGCCGGTCGATCATGGACCCCGCGACCCAGGACCCCAGCGAGACGCCGACGCCGAGCGAGGTGCCGACCCAGGTCAGCCCCTCCGTGAGCCGCTCACGGGCCACGAAGTGCTGGACCAGCGCGTTGCCGTTCACGAGCGTCGGGGCGATCGCGAAGCCCACGACGAACATGACGACGCCGAGCATCGTCATCGAGCTCACGAGGACGAACAGCGACACCCCGAGGGCCAGCGCG
The DNA here is from genome assembly GCF_039548315.1 of Cellulomonas olei. Taxonomy (NCBI): domain Bacteria; kingdom Bacillati; phylum Actinomycetota; class Actinomycetes; order Micrococcales; family Cellulomonadaceae; genus Cellulomonas; species Cellulomonas olei. Next base: position 26,393 of record NZ_JBCLVN010000043.1, on the reverse strand, counting down.
ACCATCCCGATCGCGAACCGGCGCCACAGGGGCGTCACCCAGTGCCGTGCGCCGTAGAGCAGGCCGGAGATCATCGAGCCGCAGGCGAACACCGCGAGCACCACGCCCGCCAGCGCCTGCCGTCCCGCCTCCTCCGCGAACGCCACGGTGCTCACGTCGGTCGCCCCGAAGATCGACCCCATCGCGACGAACACGACGGCGAGCACCACCATCCCGCCGGAGCGCATGACGGACACGCGCCGCACCGGCGCGCCGTCCGGTCCTGCGGGCCGCGGGCCGGACGGCGGCGGCTCGGTGCGGCGCTGAGCGAGGAACCAGTACCCGCCGAGCACCATCCCGACGACCGGCACGACGAGGCCCGCAGCCGGGGCGACCGCGGTCGCCAGCGTGGTCGCGAGGATCGGGCCGACCACGAACACCAGCTCGTCGAGCGCGGACTCCAGCGAGTACGCGGTGTGCAGCGCGCGCGGGTCCGACAGCACGTGGGACCACCGGGCCCGGACGAGCGCGCCGAACGAGCCGATGGTGGCGCCGACGAGCACGGCGGTCGCGTAGAGCGTCCACACCGGCGCGTCGAGCGTCGCGCAGAGCACGAGGGAGACGAGCGCGACCGCGGAGACGGTGAGCGCGGGGCGCATGACGCGCGCCTGGCCGTGCTGGTCGACGAGGCGGGCGAGCTGCGGGGAGCACACCGCCTGCGCGAGCACGTACGCGGCGGAGACGGCACCCGCCAGCCGGTACGAGCCGTGCAGGGACTCGATCATCAGGATGATGCCGATGCCCACCATGGACATCGGAAGCCGGGCGATGACGCCGGCACCGGAGAACGCCAGGGCACCGGGCCGGTCCAGCACGTCACGGTAGGTCCCCAGCACGTGCACAGTGTCCCACCAGCGGGTGACACGGGGCGCCGTGGAGGGCGCGGCCCGGGTGACGCATACTCGCGGGATGGCGGACGTGGACGTGCGGGACGTGCCGGAGCGGCAGCGGTTCGAGGCGGTGGGCCCCGACGGTGCGGTGCTGGGTGTCGCGGAGTACGAGCGCAGGCCCGGGGTCGTGGTGTTCGCGCACACCGAGGTCGACCCCCGGCAGGAGGGGCACGGGATCGGCTCCACGCTCGTCCGGTCCGCCCTCGACCTGGTCCGTGCCTCGGGCGACCGGATCGAACCGGCGTGCCCGTTCGTGCGGGCGTTCGTCGCCGAGCACCCGGACTACGCGGACCTGGTCGCCGGCACCGGGGACTGAGGCGGGGCCGGCCTCAGCGCAGGACGGCCGCCAGGGCGCTCGCGTCGAGGTCGCGCAGCACCTCGGCCACGTCGTCGTGCACGGCCACGGCGCCCGCCTCGGTCAGCTCGGCCGCGGAGGTGCCGCCGCTGCGGACGGCCACGCACGGCACGCCCGCGCGGACGGCCGCCTGCACGTCCCACACCGAGTCGCCGACGAAGACCGCCCGGTCGGCGGGGACGCCGGCACGCTCGAGGGCCACCTCGACCAGCTCCGGCTCGGGCTTGGCCTCCTCGACGTCCTGCGAGGCCGTGACCTGCACGAGGTCGTCGACGTCGAGCACCTCGCGCAGCCGCTCGACCTCCTCGGGTGCCGCGGAGGTCGCGAGCACCACCCGGGCCCCGCGGTCCGCGAGGTCCCGGACGAGCTCGCGGGCGCCGTCGAACGGCCGGAGCAGCCCGGCGAGGTCCGCGTACCGGGCGGTGTGCTCCTGCTTCACCCGGTCGGCCAGCGCCTCGGTGTCGTCGCCGAGCAGCTCGCGCAGCAGCCGCCCGGAGCCCATGCCGATCCGCCGGTGCACGCGCCAGGCGTCGACGGGGTGGTCGGCGGCGGCGAACGCCTGGACCCAGGCGTGCACGTGCAGGTAGTTGGAGTCGACGAGCGTGCCGTCGACGTCGAACAGGACGGCGCCGGGTCCGGGGGTCTGCGTCATGGCCTCCGGTCTACCGCCCGGTGCGCGTCCCCGCGCGCCGAGCCGCCGCGGTCAGGGGTTGAGGAACGAGCCGGGGTCGGCGTCGCTCGTGCCGGCGTCCGGCATCGACCGCGCGACCTCCTCGTCGCTGATCTCCTCGTCGCGGACGGCGTCCACGTCGGGGTCGGTGACGGCGTCCGGTGCGTCGTCGGGGACGGGGGTGCTGGACTCGCTCATCGCGTGCTCCTTCGCTCGGTAGCGACCCGGTGCGGGCCGCCCCGAGCGGTCACCGGCCGTCGCCGGCCCACGTCGCCGCGGAGGCGGGCACCGGCACCGCCGGGGCGGCCCACGCTAGGCCCGCCGGCGGCGACGCGCGCGCTCAGCCGAGCGCGTCGGAGACGACGTCCTTCGCGGCCTCCTGGACCTGCGCGAGGTGCTCGGGGCTGACGAACGACTCCGCGTAGACCTTGTAGACGTTCTCCGTCCCGGAGGGGCGCGCGGCGAACCAGGCGTTCTCGGTGGTCACCTTCAGCCCGCCGATGGCCGCCCCGTTGCCGGGGGCCTGTGTGAGCTTGGCCGTGATGTCCTCGCCGGCGAGCGTCGTCGCCGTCACCTGCTCGGGCGAGAGCCGGCCGAGCGTGGCCTTCTGCTCGAGCGTCGCCGGGGCGTCGACCCGCGCGTACCAGGACTCGCCGAACTCCCCGACGAGCTCCGCGTGGTGCTGCGACGGCGTCCTGCCGGTGGTGGCGAGGATCTCGGAGGCCAGCAGCGCGAGGATGATCCCGTCCTTGTCGGTCGTCCACACCGAGCCGTCGGTGCGCAGGAACGACGCGCCGGCCGACTCCTCGCCCCCGAAGCCCACGGAGCCGTCGAGCAGCCCCGGCACGAACCACTTGAATCCCACGGGCACCTCGAGCAGGCGGCGTCCGAGGCTGCCCGCCACCCGGTCGATGAGCGACGAGGACACGAGGGTCTTGCCGATCGCGGCGTCGCCGGGCCAGCCGGGGCGGGCGCCGGAGTACAGGTAGCGGATCGCCACCGCGAGGTAGTGGTTCGGGTTCATGAGCCCGGCGTCCGGCGTGACGATGCCGTGGCGGTCGGAGTCGGCGTCGTTGCCGGTGGCGATGTCGAACGGCGCGTCGGCACCCATCGCCGTGACGAGCGACGCCATGGCGGACGGCGACGAGCAGTCCATCCGGATCTTGCCGTCCCAGTCGAGCGTCATGAACGACCACTGCGGGTCGACGCGCGGGTTCACGACCGTGAGGTCGAGGCCGTAGCGCTCCGCGATCGCCCCCCAGTACTCGACGGACGCCCCGCCGAGCGGGTCGGCGCCGATCCGCACGCCGGCCGACCGGATGGCGTCCAGGTCGACCACGTGCACCAGGTCGTCGACGTACGCGCCGAGGAAGTCGTGCTTGCGGGTGGTGTCGGCGGCGAGCGCGGCGTCCACGCTGACGCGCGGCACCCGGTCGACGCCCTGCGCGAGCAGCTCGTTGGCGCGGTCCGCGATCCACGAGGTCGCGTCGGAGCCGGCCGGGCCGCCGTGCGGCGGGTTGTACTTGAAGCCGCCGTCGCGGGGCGGGTTGTGCGAGGGGGTCACCACGATGCCGTCGGCGAGGCCGGGCCCGCTGGCCCGCACGCCCTCCGAGGTCGCGGCCCCGTTGTGGAGCAGGATCGCGTGGGAGACGGCCGGCGTCGGCGTCCAGGAGTCGCGCGCGTCCACCCGGACCTCGACGCCCGCGGCCGCGAGGACCTCGAGCGCCGTCCGCCAGGCCGGCAGCGACAGCCCGTGCGTGTCGCGCCCGATGAACAGCGGGCCGTCCGTCCCCTGCCCGCGGCGGTACTCGACGATCGCCGCCGTGATCGCGACGATGTGCGCCTCGTTGAACGCGCCGTCGAGGCTGGACCCGCGGTGGCCGCTCGTGCCGAACACCACCCGCTGGGCGGGGTCGTCCAGGTCGGGGCGGCGGTCGTGGTACGCCGCGAGCATCGCGTCGACGTCGACCAGGTCGGAGGGCTGGGCGGGGGTTCCGGCGCGGGGGTCCATGCCGTCGATCCTGCCACCGAAGCGCGCGGCGCGGCGGGCCGGACGGGAACCTGTGGACAACCGGACGCGGGCGTCCCGGCCGGTAGCCTGGGGGCATGGCCTCAGCATCCGACGTCGAGTTCGTCCTGCGCCCGTTCGAGGGTCTCCCCGGGGAGCCCGACTGGGTCGCCCTGCGCGAGCTCGTGCCCGCCGCGACCGCCACCGCCCGGACCGTCGCCGAGCACGGGGCGCGCGACGTGGTGGTCACCACGGTCCTGCCGTCCGGGTGGTCCGCGCTGCACCGCGCCGACGGCGTGGTCCTGCTCGCGCTCCAGACCGTCGGGGGCTCGGGCGACGCCAGCCGCGACCTCGCCGCCGCGCTGCTCGAGGCGCTCGACGCGGAGCCCGGCACGGCCGTCCAGCAGTCCGGCCTGCCCGGCCCCGGCCCGCGCCTGCAGGACGTGCTGGACCTGACGGTGCCGTTCGAGGTCACCGTCGAGGACGGCTTCGGCTACTGGATCGCGCCGGACACCGAGATGACGCCCGAGCTGAAGGCGGCCGTCGAGGAGGCCGACGCCGGCGTCGTCGACACGCACAAGGTGCCGGGCGTCGAGGCGGCGTACTGGGTCCGCATGGGCGCCCGCGAGTACCTGCGCTGGGCGCAGCCGCACGACGAGCAGCAGGTCATCGACGGCCTCGCCCGCCTGCACGGACGCCGCGAGTCGGGCTTCGACGGCGCGAAGTTCATCGGCTACTTCCGCTCCAACGGCCTCGTCGTCCCGGTGTGGGAGCTCGCGCGCGGGTCGGAGGCGGAGGACGTCGAGGCGCCGCTCGCCGCGTTCGCGCCCGTGTTCGAGGCGGCGATCGCGGACACCGAGCCGCTCGACGCGAACGCCCGCCGTGCGCGCGCCGGCATCGTCGCCCGGCAGGTCACGCTGCGCTGACGCGGACCACAGCACCGGCGGGGGCCGGGCCGGGCGACGTCCCGGCCCGGCCCCCGCCGTCCGCGGCCCCCGGACCTCCCCGCCTCCGGTCCGCGTGCCCGGGCCGAGCCGCTGGTGACGAGGCCGGGCCGCCGGTGTGACCGTCCTGTGCAGCCTCCGCGTGTCCGGGGCCCGGAAGGGGTCGAGGACGTGCCGGATCGTTAGGCTGTCTCGGGTGACGGGCGAGGCGCAGGACAGGACCGAGGGACGACCGGTCGCCGACGGTCCTGCCCCTGAGCCCGCGGGCGCCACCGACGCCCCCGACGACGCCGGGTCCGGAGCGGCCCCGGACGCGTCGACCCCAGACGCGGACGCGGCCCCGACGCCCCCGGCAGGGCGCAAGCCCCGCCGTCACCTGCCGCAGCCGACCGCCCCGATCGACACCCCCACGACGACCACCCGCACCGGGCGCTCCCGCCAGCGCGTCGCGGTCGTCATCCCCGCGAAGGACGAGTCCCGCCGGATCGCCGCGACGGTCCGCTCCGCGCGGGCGATCCCGCACGTCGACCTCGTGCTCGTCGTCGACGACGGCTCCGAGGACAACACGCAGCACGTCGCCCGGGAGGCCGGCGCGGTCGTCGTGCGGCACTCGCACAACCGCGGCAAGGCGTCCGCGATGGAGACCGGCGCCGCCGTCGTCGCGATGCGGGACGCCCCCGACCGCCCGCCGCGCCTGCTGCTCTTCATCGACGGGGACCTCGGCGACACCGCCGTGAACACCGCGCCCCTGGTGCCGCCGGTGCTCGAGGGCACGGCCGACGTCTCGATCGCCCTGCTGCCGCCGCAGCCCGGTGCCGGTGGCCGCGGCATCGTGGTCGGCGCCGCCCGCCGGGCCATCCAGTCGATGACCGGGTGGACGCCGACCCAGCCGCTGTCCGGGATGCGCTGCCTCACCCGGGAGGCGTTCGAGGCCGCCACGCCGCTCGCCCGCGGCTGGGGCGTGGAGACCGGCATGACGATCGACCTGCTCCGCAAGGGCTTCGTCGCGGTGGAGGTGCCGTGCGACCTGCGGCACCGCCCCTCCGGCAGCGACCTGCGCGGGCAGATGCACCGGGCCGCGCAGTACCGCGACGTGCAGCTCGCCGTCGCCGCCCGACGCCTGCGCACGTTCGCGTCGCCCCGCCGCGCCAAGGGCTGACCTCCGGCCGTCCGGGCGCGCTGTCGGGGGTCGTCCGTACGCTGGACGGAGCCGACCCCGCGACGGTGCGGGGTCACCGGCCCGGGGAGCGGACATGGCACACGGCGACATCACGCACATCGACATCCCGGTCGACGACGTCGAGCGGGCGAAGGGCTTCTACGGCGCGCTGTTCGGCTGGCAGATCCAGGAGTACCCCGGGTTCGAGGGCTACCCGATGTGGCAGGCTCCGAACAAGGTCAGCGGCGGCGGCCTCGCACCGCGCAGCGAGGGGTTCGACCAGCCGCGGTCCTACGTCGAGGTCGACTCCATCGACGAGACGCTGCGCCGGGTCACCGAGCTCGGCGGACGGGTCGTCGTGCCGCGCAGCGAGATCGACGCGACGAGCTGGTGGGCCGCGTTCATCGACACGGAGGGCAACCAGGTCGGGCTGTACGAGGGCACGACCGGCGGCGACGCCGGGTCGTGAGGCGCGAGCACGCCGGGGCCTCGCTCGCGGAGCGTGCGACGATCACGACGAGAGAGGTTCGTCGGGTGCCGGCACACCGCCGATCGGCGCCGAGATCGCAGCCAGGACGTCCCTCGCGACGAACGCACGGTTGTACGTCCCGTGCGGGCCGCTGAGGATGCCGAGGTCGACGAGCTTCATGACGGCCTGGTTCGTGGACGGTGGTGTCTTGCCGAACGCGCGGACGAGTCGTGGGACCGTGACGATCGGGTCCGCGATGAGGGCCTCCGCGATGTCCCGCGCGAGGCCCTTGATGCTCGCCGTCTGCAGCAGAGCGACGTAGCGCTGCTGGATGGCGAGGAGGCGGTTGACCCGCTGGAGGGTGTCGTCGGCGGACGCCTGGACACCGGTCGCGAAGAACCGGATCCAGGTGTCCCAGTCGCCAGTGGCCGAAACCTCGGCGAGATGGTCCTGGTAAGCCGCACGCCGGATCTCGAACCAGGGCGACACGCTGAGGAGGGGCTGCTCGACGAGCTTGGCGACCATCAGGTGCAGGACGACCAGGAGACGACCGATACGCCCGTTCCCGTCGTTGAAGGGATGGAGTGTCTCGAACTGGTAGTGAGCCATCGCGGCGGAGACGAGCGGCTCGCGCGGCGAGCTGACGTCGTTCATCCAGTCCACGAGATCACGCACGGCGATGTCGAGCTCGATCCCAGGTGGCATCGGAACGAAGCGGGCGTCTTCGAGCGTGCCGTTGGCGCTCCCGATCGCGACCTGCGTGTGCCGGATCCTGCCTGCGTCCGCGGTGTCGGCAGGAGTTCCTCTCACGAGGACGCCGTGCACCGACTCGAGCAGCCCGACGGTGATGCGGTCCTGGGCTGTGATGCTCGCGAAGGCGGCGCCTGCGGCGTCCACGTAGTTCATCACCTCGGCCACTTCGGCGCTCAGCGTCTCGCTGCTCGCACGGTCCGCGGCGAGCACCTGCTCCAGCGGCGCGAATGTCCCCTCGAGGGCAGACGTGCTCTGCGCCTCACGCCGGAGCGTCGGGCCTCGGAGGAGATCAGCGCGGGGGATCTGCCGGGAGGCTTGATCCAGGCGGGCCAGCGCGCGGTTCGCGCCGTTCACGGCGTGCCAGGTCGCAGGGAGCAGCGTGGGCTCGGCGCCCAGCGGCGAGGCGACGAAGGCGACGTGCTCGTACGGCCGGGCCGTCCTGCCGTCCGTCCCCCGGATGGGGACGAGATGTCCGACCGGGCTGCTGGTGAAGCGTACGACGTCCACAAATGAAGGCTAACACCGCGCGAGACTTACAATTGGGTCCGGCTTCGAAGGTTCGCCTGCATCGGCGGAGGTGGATGTGTGCCACACCTCGGCACAGACTGCGATCACAGCCGTGCAACTCAGGTCCGCTCACCGTCGTCAGACCGCGTGCGAGCCGGGGACACCCGTCGACGACGAAGGGCCCGCTGCCCACATCGCTGCGGGAACGGGCCCTTCTTCCGGCGGAGGATGGGGGATTCGAACCCCCGAGGGCTTGCACCCAACACGCTTTCCAAGCGTGCGCCATAGGCCACTAGGCGAATCCTCCCGGCCCGTAGAGGGTACCCGAGCCCGGGGGGTGCTCGGAAACTGCGCCTGAGCGGCGTCCCCGGGGCGCCGGCCCGGTGTGGTGGGCTGTCCCCGTGCCCCTGACAGGTCCCGCGCTGCCGGTCCGACGCGTGCGTGCGGACGCGCGCGAGCCCGTCGACGCCGGGGCGTGGTTCGCCCGGGTCCCCGCGGTGGCTCAGGTGCTGCGGGACGGGTGGGACCTGGGGGCCGCGACCGTGCTGGTCGGGGAGAACGGCGCGGGCAAGTCGACGCTGGTCGAGGCGCTCGCGATGGCGTTCGGGATGGGCGCGGAGGGCGGGTCGACGGGCGCGCGGGGCGTGACGCGCGCGTCGGAGTCCGCGCTGTGGCGGCACCTGGTGCTGGAGCGCGGCGCGGGCGCCTCGAAGCGGGGGTTCTTCCTGCGGGCCGAGACGATGCACGGGTTCTTCACCTACCTGGAGGACAACCCGTCGCCGGCGGACCTGGCGTTCCACGAGATGTCCCACGGCGAGTCGTTCCTGGCGCTCGCGGAGGACCGCATGCGCAGGCGGGGGCTGTACGTGCTGGACGAGCCGGAGTCGGCGCTGTCGTTCACCGGGTCGCTGGCGCTGCTCGCCCACCTGCGGCGGCTGGTGGCCGGGGGCGCTCAGGTGGTGCTGTCGACGCACTCGCCGGTGCTCGCGGCGCTGCCGGGTGCGCGGGTCTGGGAGGTCGGCGGGTGGGGGCTGCGGGAGACCCGGTGGGAGGAGACGGACCTCGTGCTGTCGTGGCAGGGGTTCCTCGCCGGACCGGAGCGCTACCTGCGTCGGCTCGACGCGGAGTGACCCCGCGGCTGCGTTAGGCTTGGGGGCAGACCCCTCGTGCGGCGTCATCTCGCTGAACCCCCCCAGGGCCGGAAGGCAGCAAGGGCAGGTGAGCTCTGGCGGGTGTGCGGGGGGTCCTTGCACGCCCGGGGTCGGCAGCGCGGATGACGGGGCCTCCGACTGCGGGCGGACGCGACGCGGCGCCTCCGACCGCGGTCGCACCGGCCCCGCCCGCAGGACGCGACCGCGGGCCGACGCGGCCGCCCGGCGCCCGCGACGACGCTGGGGGCATGACCGAGCCGCACGCCTTCCCCGTCCCCTCCCCGGCCGCCCCGCCCGCGGCAACCCCGCCCGCTGCGGCACCGACCGCGGCGGCGCCACCCGCGGCCGCCCCGTACGGCGCCCCGCCGGCGCCCCCGCGCCTGTCCGCCCGGGGGCTGGTCAAGCGCTTCGGCGCGACGACGGCGCTGGCCGGGGTGGACCTCGACGTCGCCCCGGGCGAGTCCGTCGCCGTGATGGGGCCGTCCGGGTCGGGCAAGTCGACGCTGCTGCACTGCCTGGCGGGCATCCTCGTGCCGGACTCCGGCAGCGTCGCGCTGTCGGGCCGGACGCTGCACGACCTCGACGAGCGCGGGCGCTCGCTCGTGCGGCGGCGCCAGTACGGGTTCGTGTTCCAGTTCGGGCAGCTGCTCGCGGAGCTGCCGGCGGTCGAGAACGTGGCGCTGGCCCCGATGCTGCTCGGCACGTCCCGCAAGGAGGCGACGGCGCTCGCCGTGCGCTGGCTCGGGTCGCTGGGGCTGGCGGGCATGGAGGGGCGCCGGCCGGGCGAGCTGTCGGGCGGGCAGGCGCAGCGCGTCGCGGTGGCGCGGGCGCTCATCACCGGGCCGGAGGTCGTGTTCGCGGACGAGCCGACCGGGGCGCTGGACCAGGCGACGGGCGAGGACGTCATGCGGGTGCTGACCGAGACGACCCGGCTCGCGGGGGCGTCGCTGGTGCTGGTGACGCACGACGCCGGCGTCGCCGCGTGGTGCGACCGGCGGGTGGAGGTGCGGGACGGCCGGGTCGTCGCCGACGTGCGGCAGGCACCTCGCGCCGGCGCCCCGGCCGCCGCTGCCGGGTCCGCGTCCCCGTCCGCTCCGTCGACCGCGCCCGGCGGTGCCCGGTGAGCGCCGTGCTCGCGCTGGCCCCGCGACTGCGCTCCGCGGGCGGCCGCGACAGCCGGCTGACGACGGCCCTCGCGGTGGCGGCGTTCGCCGTGATGACGGCGCTGACGCTGTCGGTGGTGGGAGGGCTGCTCGGGTTCCTGGGACGCGCCGCCGACCCGGTGGGTGCGTACCAGCGCGAGAACGCCGACTTCTACGTCGTGCTCGCCTGGACGGCCCTGGTGCTGCTCGTCGTCCCGCTGCTGACGCTGGGCGGGTCGGCGGCGCGGCTCGGCGTGGCGCGCCGGGACGCCCGGCTCGCGACGCTGCGCCTGCTGGGCGTCACGCCGCGGGAGGTCGTCGCCCTCACCGTGGTCGAGACCGCCTGGCAGGGGCTCGTCGGGGCGGCGGCCGGGGTGGTCGGGTACGTCGCGCTGCTGCCGGTGTGGACGCGCGTGCCGTTCCAGGGCTCGACGTTCTCGGCGGCCGAGCTCTGGGTGGGGTGGCCCGTCCTGGTGGCGGCGGCCGTGGCGGTGCCCCTGCTCGCCGTGGTCAGCGGGGTCGTGTCGCTGCGCCGCGTCGTGGTGTCGCCGCTCGGCGTGGCCCGTCGGCAGACCCCGCCGGGGCTGCGTGCGGTGCGCGCGGTCGTCGCCGTCGTCGCGATGGGCGTCTTCATGGTCGTCCTGGCCGGGCTCGGGCAGCTCGGAGCCGCGGCGGCCACGTTCGCCGTCGCGTCGCTCGCCCTGGGCTTCGGCGCGCTGAACCTCGTCGGGCCGTGGGTGCTCGGGCTGGCCGGGCGTCTGCGCGTGCGCTGGGCGCGGACCCCGGCGCAGCTCCTCGCCGCGCGCCGGCTGGTGGACGACCCCCGCGCGGTGTGGCGGGTGGTCGGCGGGCTCGGCCTCGCCGGGTTCGTCGCCGGGTCGCTCGCCGTCCTGCCCGTGCTGGCGTCCGGTGGCGCGGGCGACGGTGCGAGCGCGGCGGACGTGGCCGCCGCCGAGACGATGTCCGGGGACCTGGTGCGCGGCGGGATGCTGACGCTCGTCATCGCGTTCCTGGTGGCGGCGGCCTCCGCGGGCATCACGCAGGCCGCGGGCGTGCTGGACCGCCGGCGCGAGTACGCGCTCCAGGTGCTCGCGGGGACGCCGGTCGAGCTGCTCGACTCGGTGCGGCGTCGCGAGGTGCTGGTGCCGATGCTGCTCGTCGGCGTCGGGTCCGCTGCCGCCGCGGTCGTCATGTTCTCTCCCCTGCTCGGCCTGACCGGCGTCAGCGACCCCCGCGGGCTGCTGCTGCTCGTGACGTGCCTCACCGCGGGCTGCCTGCTGGTGCTCGCGGCGACGGAGACGAGCCGCCCGCTGCTGCGCACCGTCCTGGCGGAGACGCAGGTCAGGCCGGACTGACTCCCCCGTGGCCGCCTCCGGGGCCGGCGTCGCCCGTCACCGGGACGGGGGACGCCGGTCCCGCTCGACGCGCGCGCTCGCCGATCCGCGGCGATCCTGGTGCCACCCGTCGAGGAGGTCCCGCGTGAGCGAGAGGCGTGCGGAGGACGCACGCGCCGAGGAGCCGTGCCCCACTGCGCCGGCTGCCGACGCGCCGCCCCGCGAGCGTGTGCTCGGCAGCGGCACCGTGCTGTCCGGTCGGTACGTCCTCGGCGACCGCCTGGGTCGCGGCGGCATGGCCGAGGTGTACGCCGCGCGTGACGACGTGCTGGGCCGTGACGTCGCCGTCAAGGCGTTCCACCCCTCGAACGCCGGGCCGGTGGCGGACGAGAGGCACCGCGCCGAGATGCAGCTGCTCGCGCGGCTCAGCCACCCGGGGCTCGTCACCGTCTTCGACGCCGGCACGGCCGAGCTGGCCGGCGGGGAGCGGCAGGACTACCTCGTCATGGAGCTGGTGCGCGGTCCGTCGCTCGCGACGCGGGTGGCGGCCGGGCCGATGTCGGCCGACGAGACCGCCGTCGTCGGGGCGCACGTCGCGGAGGCGCTCGCGTACATCCACGACGAGGGCGTCGTGCACCGCGACGTGAAGCCCGCGAACATCCTGCTGCCCGCGGAGGAGCGGTCCGGTGCGACGGTGCCGTGGACCAAGCTGGCGGACTTCGGGATCGCCCGCGCGCCGTCCGACGAGCACCTCACCGTGGCCGGCGAGCTGCTCGGCACGCCGTCCTACCTCAGCCCGGAGCAGGCGACCGGGGGACCGCTGACGCCGGCGTCCGACGTCTACGCCCTCGGGCTCGTGCTCGTCGAGTGCCTCACCGGCGAGCGGGCGTTCCCGGGCACGCCCATCGCGTCCGCCGTCGCGCGCCTGCACCACGCCCCGCCGATCCCGCGCCACCTGGGGCCGCGCTGGGCCGGGCTGCTGACGGCCATGACAGCCCTCGAGCCCACCGACCGCCCCGGCGCCGTCGCGGTGGCGGAGGAGCTGCGCGCGCTGCTGCGGCCCGCGGCGGCCGGGCTCGTCACCGGCGACGTCGGCTCCGCGACCGTGCCGCTCGGCGTCGTGGTGCCGCCGGTCGTCGGGGCCCCCGGCCGCTCGGAGCCCGGCGTGGCGGTCGCCGACGACGAGGGTGAGCCCACGCAGGCGGTCTCCCCGGCGCAGCGCGCCGACGGCGACGCCCCCGCGGTCGCGGCCGCCGCGCCCCCTGTGGACCTCGCCCGCGCGCGCCGGACCCGCCGCCGGGCGGGCGCGCCGCGTCGTGGCGGGCTGCGTGTCGCGGCCGTGTCCGTCGCCGCCGTCGGCGTGACCGCCGCCCTGCTGGGCGCTCGCGCGCTGGGCGAGCGCCCGCCGGTGGCGGACCCGGAACCGGCCGCGACCGTGAGCGCCGGCCGCACCGCCGACCCCGTCGAGGAGCCCGCCGACAGCACGACGACGGCGCCCGGGGGTGCGGCGACCGAGCCCTCCGACACCGCGGTGCTCGTGGACGCCTCGGTGGAGAGCGACGGGGCAGCCCCGTCGGACGAGCCGGCGGTGTCCGGGGACGGAGCGGCTGCCACGGACCCCGGCTCCGGTCCGGGGTCCTCGGGCGGTGCCGCGGAGGCCGACCCCGGGAGCTCGTCGGGACCCGGGCGCTCGTCGGGCGGTGGCCCGCCGGCCGACCGGGGGCAGGGCGGCGGTGCGGGTGGCACGACGGCCGAGAAGGCGAAGGACCGTGCGGGTCCCCCCGGGGACTAGCGGGCGAAGGACCGCAAGGGCGGCCCGGGCGCGGGCTGATCGCGCCGGGCTGGGAACGGGCTCGTCGCGGGCTCCGGACGGGGTCCCGTCAGCCGCCCGGGTTCCGCAGGGCCAGGCGCGAGAGCGTCTGCACGGCGCCGTCGTCCCGCTTCATGGCGCGCACCAGGCGGTCCAGCCCCGCCGCGTCCGGGACGACGGCGTGCACCAGGTAGTCGTAGCCGCCGGTGACGTGCACGGCGTCGAGCACCTCGGGCCGGGCGACGGCGGCGCGCCGGAACGTCTCGGAGTCGGCGTCCGGCGCGAGGCGCACGTCCACGAACACCTCGAGCCCCGCGCGTCCGCGGTCACCCGCCGCGGGCGCGCGGACGGTGAAGCCGCCGATGCGTCCGTCGTCGAGCATGCGCCGCACGCGGGCCGCCGCGGCGTTCGGGGACAGCCCCACGCGCGCCCCGAGCTCGCGGTACGGCAGCCGCGCATCCACGGTCAGCTCACGGAGGATCGCGTCGTCCACGGTGTCCATGCCGCGATTGTCGCAGCCGAGGTGCGCGATGTGTGGTGTCCCCGGTCCGGTCCGCGGGATCCTCGCCGCATGCCCGCCCTGCTCGACGCGCCGGCCGCGTCCGCTCTCGCCGCGGGCGTGCTCGCCGGGCTCGGCGTCGCCGTCCCGCTCGGCCCGGTGGGGGTGCTCGTCGCGCGGACCGCCGCGCTCGACGGGTGGCGCCACGGGATGGCCGCCGCCGGGGGTGTCGCGGCGGTCGACTGCGGCTACGCGGTGGTCGCCGCGACGGGCGGCGCGGCGCTCGCGCGGGCGCTCGCCGGGCGCGAGCGGGCGCTGTCGCTCGGCGCCGCGGCGGTGCTGGTGGTGGTCGGCCTCGTGCTGCTGCGTGCGGCGCTGACGGCGCCCCGCGGTCCGCTGGCGGAGGCCGTCGCCGCGCCGGGCCCGGGGTCGATGCAGGGCCCGGGGTCGACCCCGGAGCCGGGGTCGGTGCCCGGCCCGGGGCCGCTTCCGGGGCTCGCGACATCGACCCGGCGCCCGCTCGCGGTGGCCGGGCGCTTCGTGCTGCTCACCGCGGTCAACCCGCTGACCGTCGTCACCTTCGCCGCGGTGGCCGCGTCCGTCCCGGGCCGCGCTGCCGGCGTCTGGTTCGTGGTCGGGGTCGCTGCCGCGTCGGGGGCGTGGCAGTCGGTGCTCGCCGGTGCCGGGGCGGTGCTCGGGCGACGGGTCGGTGCCGCCGGACGCCGCGCCACCGGGGTGGTCGGCGCGGGCGCGGTGCTGGCCGCCGCCGTCGTCGCGCTCGCGCGGGCGGTGTGAGCCCGCCGCACCCCCGCGTCGCTGCACGTCACCCCTGCGTCACCGCCCCTCGCCGACTGAGACGTCCCGCCCCGCGCCCCGCCCGCGGGGCTACGGTGCCGGGGCGGGGCCCGGAGCCGCCGGGCCCGTCCGGCGAGGAGGCGACCCGTGCGGCGACGGCTGCAGACCTGGTCCGAGCTCAGACCCCTGGTGCGGATGCGTCCGCTGGAGCTGGACCCGGTGGCCCGCCGGCTGTCCCGGGCGTACACGGTCCGGGACCTGCGGACGGTCGCCCGGGCCCGCACCCCGCGGTCGGTCTTCGACTACGTGGACGGCGCCGCGGAGGCCGAGGTGTCGCTGCGCCGCGCCCGGCGGGTGCTGCGCGATGTCGAGTTCCGGCCGTCGGTGCTGCGGGACGTCGGCGACGTCGACCTGTCGACCACGGTCCTGGGCCGCACCGCGCAGGCGCCGTTCCTGTACGCCCCCACCGGCTTCACGCGGATGATGCAGCACGAGGGCGAGCGGGCCGTCGCGCGCTCCGCGGCCCGCACCGGGGTCCCGTACACGCTGTCGACCATGGGCACGACGTCGATCGAGGAGCTCGCCGACGCCGCGCCGGACGGCCGGAACTGGTTCGGGCTGTACGTGTGGAAGGACCGCGGCGCGTCCACCGAGCTCATGGAGCGGGCGAGGGCCGCCGGCTACGAGGCGCTGGTCATCACCGTGGACGTCCCGGTCGGGGGAGCCCGGCTGCGGGACAACCGGAACGGCTTCAGCATCCCGCCGGCGCTGTCCGTCAAGACCGTCGTCGACGGCGCGCTGCACCCGTCGTGGTGGCTGAACTTCCTCACCACCGAGCCGCTGCGGTTCGCGACGCTCGACTCCTGGCAGGGCACGATCGAGGAGCTGGCCTCGCACATGTTCGACCCGACGGTCGAGCTCGCCGACCTGGCATGGGTGCGCGAGCACTGGGACGGCCCGCTCGTCGTGAAGGGCGTGCAGACGGTGGCCGACGCGGAGCGCGTCGTGGGCGCCGGCGCGGACGCCGTCGTGCTGTCGAACCACGGCGGGCGGCAGCTCGACCGGGCGCCCGTGCCGCTGACCCTCGTGCCGGAGACCGTGCAGGCGCTCGGCGACCGCGCCGAGGTCTACGTCGACACCGGCTTCTCGAACGGCGCCGACATCGTGGCGGCGGTCGCGCTCGGCGCCCGGGCCGTGATGCTCGGCCGCGCCTACCTGTACGGCCTGATGGCGGGCGGCGAGCGCGGCGTCGACCGGGTCGGCGAGATCCTGACCACCGAGATCGCCCGCACCCTGCGCCTGCTCGGCGTGCGGTCGCTGGCCGAGCTCACCCCCGACCACGTGAGGCTGCCGTGACCGCGACCCGCACGCCCGTCGACCCGGCCGCCGACGGCCCGGCCCCGGTCCCCGTCCCCGCGCCGGACGCCGCCGCGCTCGCGGCCGTCCTCGCCGACCTGCGTGCCGCGTTGCCCGCCGAGGCCCTGGTCACCCACCCCGGCACCCTGCGGGGCCGCGCGCAGGACGGCTCGGCGACCCCGCCCACCGGCGACCCGGTCGCCCTGGTGCAGCCGTCGACCACCGCCGAGGTCTCCGCCGTGCTCCGCGCCGCGCACGCCCACCGCGTGCCGGTCGTGCCGCAGGGGGCGCTCAGCGGGCTGGCCGGCGGCGCCAACGCCGTCCCGGGCGCGATCCTGCTGTCGACGGCCCGCATGACCCGGATCCGCCGGATCGACCCGGTCGACCGGGTCGCCGTCGTCCAGCCCGGCGTCGTCACGAAGGACCTGGTCGACGCGGTGGCCGCGCGCGGGCTGTTCTACCCGCCGGACCCGGCGTCGTACGCCCAGAGCACGATCGGCGGGAACATCGCGACGAACGCGGGCGGGATGCGGTGCGTGAAGTACGGGGTGACCCGGGACTTCGTGCGCTCGCTGGAGGTGGTGCTCGCCGACGGGGAGGTCGTCCGGACGTCGCCGGAGACCGTCAAGGCCGTGGCCGGGCTGGACCTCACCGGCCTGGTGGTCGGCTCGGAGGGCACGCTCGCGGTCGTCACGGAGGCGACGCTCGGGCTGCTGCCCGCCCCGGGCCCGGACCGCGGGGTGTGCGCGACCTTCGCCACGGTGGCCGACGCGCTCGACGCGGCGAACGCCGTCGTCGCGAGCGCGCACCGGCCCTCGACGCTCGAGCTCCTGGACGGCGTCGTGCTCGCGTCCCTCGTGGCGTACGACCCGGACGCCGGGCTGCCTGCGGGCGCCGAGGCGATGCTGCTGGCCATCACCGACGAGGCGCTCGGTGGCGCCGAGGACGTCGCGGCGTACGAGGCGATCGCCCGGGCGCACGGCGCGGTCACGGTCGACGTCGCGCACGACGAGGAGCGGCTGCACGCCCTGATGCGCGCCCGGCGCGCGTTCAACCCGGCGATGCGGGCGGTGCGCGGCGGCTCGATCAACGAGGACGTCGCGGTGCCGCGCACCCGGCTGCCCGAGCTGCTGGAGCGGCTCGGCGAGATCTCCGCGCAGTCCGGGCTGCCGATCGGCACCGGCGGCCACGTCGGCGACGGCAACCTGCACCCGGTCATCGCGTTCGACCCCGCCGACCCGGCCCAGGTCGCGGCGGCCGCGGACGCCCACGCGCGGATCCTGGGTCTGGCGGTCGAGCTCGGCGGCACCGTGACGGGCGAGCACGGGATCGGCACCGAGAAGCGCGGCGCCCTGGCGGGCGAGCTCGGCGAGCGGGTCCTGGCGATCCAGCGCGGGATCAAGGCGGTCCTCGACCCGCGCGGCATCCTCAACCCGGGCAAGAAGCTCTGAGCCCTCAGATCCACACAACCCCGCCGACTTTGTGCATGTAAATTGTGGATGTGGATCACGGTGAGCTGACGTCGCTGGTCGCTGCACTACGTGACGAGGGAAGCGACTCGGCCACCGTCGAGGCCAAGTCCGCCCGCCACGGGTTCCCGACGGACCTCGCGAAGACCATCAGCGCGTTCGCGAACACGCCGGGCGGAGGTGTCGTGCTGCTCGGCCTCGACGAGCGTCGTGGCTTCGCATCGGTGCCGGTCTACGACGTCGGGGATGCGCAGGCGAGAGTCGCGACGATCGCCCGCCGCGACGTCGTCCCGCCGGTGATGGTGGACGTCGGGCTGCGGCAGGTCGACGGACGCTCGCTCGTGGTCGCAGAGGTGCAGGAGTCGCCGGCCGCATCCAAGCCCGTCCGGGTGCGCCGCTCGCAGAAGGCCTATCTGCGCGCGTACGACGGCGACTTCGAGATGTCGGCGCTGGAGGAGCAGGCGCTGATCGCGAACCGGGATCACCCTCGATCCGATCGGCAGCCTGTGGCCGGGACGTCGGTGGACGACCTCGACGCGGACCTGCTCTCGGCCTACCGACGGACCTGCCGGACATCGTCGTCGGCGCTGAGCCGATTCGATGACGACGAGCTGCTGCTCCGCACCGGAGTCGTGCTGCCGGACGGCCGGCTGACACTGGCGGGGCTGCTGTCGCTCGGTGTGTATCCGCAGCAGTTCGTCCCGAATCTGGTCATCCAGGCGAGCGTCGCCCCCCGCGCCGGCGACCCCGAGGGCACGCGCGCCTCGGACATGAGGAAGTTCGACGGCCCGCTGCCCCTCATGCTGGACGAGGCCACGCAGTGGGTTCAGCGGAACACCCGCACGCGCCTGCGATTCGGCGACGACGGGCACGGTCGGGACGAGCCGGAGTACCCCCTGACGGCCGTTCGCGAGCTGATCGCCAACGCCGTGATCCACCGGGACCTCGGGCCGCATGCGATGTCGTACCCGGTCTCGCTGGTGCTGGAGCAGACTCAGCTGGTCATCGCGAACCCCGGCGGGTTGTGGGGAATCACCGTCGACCGGCTCGGGCATGACCGCATCAGCTCCGCGCGGAACGACTCCCTGGTGCGTATCGCGCAGAACGTCCGCCTCGCCGACGGCCGCCGGGTCGTCGAAGCCCTCGCGTCAGGCATCCCCGACGTCCTGGCGAGCCTCCGTGCCGCCGGGATGGTGCCACCGGTGTTCCACGACCTCGGAGTGCGCTTCACCGTCCGCATGCCGAACCACGCGCTGCTCGCCCCCGCGGACCTCCAGTGGCTCGCCGCGATCGATCTGCCGCTCAACGACGCGCAGCGCCACGCGCTCGTCGCGATGCGGCACGGCCAGGTGTGGACGAACAGCTCGTTCCGGGCAGCCTTCCCCCGCGACTCGACGGCGGCCAGGGCCGATCTCCAAGGGCTCGTGGACGCGCGCCTCGCCACGGCTCACGGAGAGCGCGGCGGGCGCACCTACTCGCTCGCGCCGGAGGTGGCGGCCGGCAGGCTGCCCGAGCCGTTCGACCTGTTCGCGGCGATCAACACGCTTCCCCGGCTCGCTCCCGAGGAGGGACGGATCAGCCGACGGGAGGAGAACGCCAGAACCCTGCTCGCGGTGCTCGGCGACGGGCCGCGAAGTGCCGCCGAGCTCTCGGCTGTCACCGGGATGACGCGCAGGCGCGTGGAGTATGCGCTCGACCTGCTCCGGGGTGACGGACGCGTCCGGCTCGAGGGGCGGCGTGGTGTGCGCGGTTCGGTCTACATCGCGAGCTCGGTGGTCTCCCGGTCCGAGGACGGCTGATCCCGCGCCCCGGCGATGGACGCAGCAGCCGGAGCCGGGGACCACTCGGCAGGGATGATCACTGCCAGAGCTCAGCGCAGGAACGCGAACACCAGCACCCCCAGGGCGACCACGACGACGGGCGCCGCCCCCAGCAGCAGGGACCGCGTCGACGCGGGCGTCGTGCGGGGCCCGTCCCGGAAGCTCGGGGCGAGGGGGTTCTGGTTCATCCCCGGTCGCTCGCCGATCCCGCGCTCGTCGCGCCACGGCTCCTGTTCGCGCTCGTCCTCGCCCACGGTGCGCCCCCTCCGGCCGGTCGGTGCCCCCAGTGTGCCCGCCCGCGGTCGCCCGCGGGCGGGCACCCGTCAGCGGCGCAAGATCTTGCGGGCCAGCGTGTTGCCCAGCAGCTGCGCCAGCTGGACCATCACGACGATCACGGCCACGGCGGCCAACGTCGCGACGTCGTTGAACCGCTGGTACCCGTAGACGATCGCGAAGTCGCCGAGCCCGCCGGCGCCGATCGCCCCGGCGACCGCCGTCATGTCGACGATCCCGACGAACAGGAACGTGAACCCGAGGATCAGGGGGCCGAGCGTCTCGGGGACGATCACCGTCATGATGATCCGGAGCGGTCCGGCGCCCATGGCGCGCGCCGCCTCGATCACGCCCGGGTCGAGCGCCACGAGGTTCTGCTCGACGATGCGCGAGGTCGCCACCGTCGCCATGATCGACAGCGCGGGGATCGCCGCCTCGACGCCGTACGAGGCGCCGGTCAGGGCGATCGTGAGCGGGCGGACGGCCGTGATGAAGATGATGAACGGGATCGGCCGGATGATGTTCACCACGATGTTGAGCACGGTGAACACGGCGCGGTTCTGCAGGATGTTCCCGCGCCGCGTGACGTAGAGCGCGACGCCGAGGGCGAGGCCGCAGAGCCCGCCGATCGCCAGCGCCGCGATCGCCATCTGGAGGGTCTCGCCGAGGGCGGCCCAGAGAGTCGGCCACAGGGACGTGCCGTTGGGCGTGGTCACGCGCCCACCTCCTTGCTCGCGGGGCCGGCGTGGTCGCCGTCCGGGGCGTGCTCGATCACCTCGGTGTGCGCGCGCAGGTCGGCGAGGAACGCGTCGACCGCGGCGTCCGGGCCCTCGAGCGCGAACGTCAGGGAGCCGAGCGGGCGGGAGTTCACCTCGGTGATGCCGCCGAACACGACGTGCCCGTCGATGCCGTGGGCGCGCAAGCGCTCCGTGACGACGACGCCGGCGGTCGCCTCGCTCTCCCGGATCGCGATCGTGACGATCCGGCCGGCGTGCCGCTCGCGCAGCCGGGCGACCACGTCGGGCCGCGGGCGGTCGTGCAGCGCGGCGCCGATGAACCGCCGCGTGATGGGCTGCGTCGGCTCCGCGAACACGCGGTAGACGTCGCCCTCCTCCACGACCTTGCCGTGCTCCATGACGGCGACCCGGTTGCACAGGTACGAGACGACGGACATCTCGTGGGTGATGACGACGATCGTGACGCCGAGCTCCCGGTTGACCCGGCGGAGCAGGTCCAGCACGTCCTTGGTGGTCTCGGGGTCGAGGGCGCTGGTCGCCTCGTCCGCGAGCAGCAGGGCCGGCGACGTCGCGAGCGCCCGGGCGATGCCGACGCGCTGCTTCTGCCCGCCGGACAGCTGGTCGGGGTACTGCTTGGCCTTGTCGGACAGCCCGACGAACTCCAGCAGCTCCTTCACGCGCGCCTCGCGCTTGGCCCGGGGCCACCGGGCGACCCGCAGCGGGTACGCCACGTTGCCGGCGACCGTGCGGGACTTCAGCAGGTTGAACTGCTGGAAGATGAAGCCGATCCCGGCGCGGGCGGGGCGCAGGCCGCGCTCGGACAGCCCGGTGAGCTCGGTGCCGTCGACCACCACCTGCCCGGAGGTCGGCGTCTCGAGCGCGTTGACGAGCCGGACGAGCGTGCTCTTGCCCGCGCCGGAGGAGCCGATCACGCCGAACACGTCGCCGCGCTCGATGTCGAGCGTGACGCCGTCGACGGCGCGGACGGGACCGGAGGTCCCGTCGAACACCTTCGTGACGTCACGCAGGGAGACCATCGCGGTCATCGGGTCACCGTCCTGGGGTGGGGTCGCCCGCGGTTGCGGGTGTCGGGTGCCGGCGTCGCGCCGGCGGGCGGTCGTGCGCCGGGCGACCCGCGGGCCGCCCGGCGCCGGGTCGTCAGCCTGCGGTGCGGACCTGGTCCTCGAGCTCCGCGAGGCTCGTCTGCAGCTCCTCGGCGCTCAGGTCCTGCTCGACGGCGGTGCCCTGGTTCTCCTCCAGGAGCTGGCCGATGACCTCGTCGCGGTGGTAGATCTCGATGAGCTCCGCGTACACCGGGTTGTCGGCGTCCTCGGACCGGGCGACCCAGACGTTCACGTAGGGCCGGGCCGTGTCCGTGTCCTCGAGGTCGGAGTAGATCGCCGTGGTCGGGTCGATGCCCGCGTCGGCGGCGAAGTTGTTGTTGACCACCGCGGCGTCCAGGTCCTGCAGCTGGATCGCGGTCTGGTTGGCGTCGACGGGGACGACCGTCACGCGGGAGGCGGCCTGGTCGATCTCGGCCGGGGTGGACAGCGCGTTGCCGCCGCCCTCCAGGGTGATGAGGCCGGCCGACTGGAGCACCAGCAGCGCGCGCGCCTGGTTGGTCGGGTCGTTCGGGATGGCGACCTCGCCGCCGTCCGGGATCTCGTCCGGCGAGGCGTAGCCCTTCGTCGTGTAGAGGCCGAGCTGGTAGATGACCGTCGCGCCGATGGGCGCCAGGTCGTCGTCCGCGCTCACGTTGTAGTTCGCCAGGAACAGCAGGTGCTGGAACTGGTTCAGCTCGAGCTGGCCCTCGCTGAGCACCGGGTTGGGCTGCTGGTAGTCCGTGAAGTTCACCAGCTCGACGTCGATGCCCTCCTCGGCCGCGAGCTCGGTGAACGTCGTCCAGTAGGCCTTGGACTCGTCCGTCACGCCGACCCGCACGGTCACGCGGTTGTCCGGGTCCGCGGCGGTCGGGGCGGCGGCGGGCCCGCCGCCGGAGCAGGCGGCCAGCGCGCCCACGGCGAGGGCGGCGAGGACGGCGGTCAGTCTGCGCTTCATGGTGGTGCTGCCTTCCGGTGGTTCTGAGCGGGGATCCGTCGCGGGGGCGAGCCCGGTGCGGGCCGGTGGCCGGGTCCGCAGGACGGTGGCGTGCGGGGGTGCGCGGCGCCGGGGGGTGTGGCTCTCCGGCGGCGGTCCGGTACCGGGCGGCGCGGGGCCGTCGGCGTCAGGGCCGGGTGGGCGTCCGGTCGGGCCGCTCGTCAGGAGCGTCGGGCCGGGCGGGACGTCCGCCGGGGGAGGGCCGTGCTGCGAGGGTGCAGCGTCAGCACATTCGCTGACGACAGCACATGAGCCCGCAGGACGCCCCGGCCATGGCGCGCACCTGCTGCGCGCGGCGCTCGGAAGCGGCGTGGGTGCTCACGTGCTCGACTCCTGTCCCTGGGGGGCGGACGCGGGCGACCCTAACACCTGCCCGGAGCGCCGCGTCCGCCGGTCTCACGGCGTCGCCACGCCCTCCCGCGCGCGGACGGCGCCGGCCCCGGGGCGGGACCGGCGCCGTCCGGCGGCGCGGGGCTCAGGCGTTCTCGCGGACCAGGTCCTCGAGGTCCGCGAGGTCGGACCGGAGCTCCTCGGCCGGCACGTCCTCGACCACGGCGGTGCCGCCGTTCTCCTCGATCAGCTGGTCGGTGACCTCGGGCGAGTGGTAGATCTCGATGAGCTGCGCGTACACCGGGTTGTCGGCGTCCTCCGCCCGGGCGACCCAGATGTTGAGGTACGGCCGGGCGGTGTCGGTGTCCTGCAGGTCGGAGTAGATCGCCGTCGTCGGGTCGATGCCCGCGTCCGTCGCGAAGTTGTTGTTGATGACGGCGCCGTCCAGGCTCTGCAGCTGGACCGCGGTCTGGTTGGCGTCGACGGGGACGACCGTGACCGTCGACGCGGCCTCGTCGATCTCGGCCGGCGTGGAGAAGGCGTTGCCCCCGTCGGTCAGGGAGATCAGCCCGGCCGACTGCAGCACGAGCAGCGCACGGGCCTGGTTGACGACGTCGTTCGGGATCGCGATCTCGGCGCCGTCCGGGATGTCGTCCGGGGAGGCGTAGCCCTTGGTCGTGTAGAGCCCGAGCTGGTAGATCGCCGTCGAGCCGATGGGCTGCAGGTCGTCGTCCGAGCTCACGTTGTAGTTGGCCAGGTACAGCAGGTGCTGGAACTGGTTGAGCTCCAGGTCGCCCGAGCTGAGGATCGGGTTGGGCTGCGTGTAGTCGGTGAAGTTCACCAGCTCGACGTCGATGCCCTCGTCAGCGGCGAGGTCCGTGAACGTCGTCCAGTACTCCTGGGCCTTGTCGGTGACGCCGACGCGGACCGTGACGCGGTTGTCCGCGTCGGCCGTCGCGCTGGCCCCGGCCGAGCTCTCGCCGCCGCCGGACGCGCAGGCGGCGAGCGACGCGGTGGCGGCGATCGCGGCGATCCAGGCGGTCAGTCTGCGCTTCATGGGGGTGTGCCTCTCGCGTAGGCCCGGCGGGGGTCGTGCCGGGTCGGGGGTGGTGCGGGGTTCGGGGGTAGCGGGGTGACCGGGGGCCGGCGGTGCGCGGCGCCGCCCCGGGGCGTCGGGCGCGGGCGGCGGTGGTCGCACCGCGGGCCGTGGCGGGTGACGGGGCGCCGCCTCGGGCCCTGCGTGCGGGACGGGGCCGTGCCGGCGGCTCGTGCGGTCGCGGTGCGGCGGGCCGTCAGGCCGTGGCGGTACAGCGACAGGCGACGGCCTGCGCGGCGGCGCACATCGAGAGGCGGCAGGTGGTCGTGGCGTGCTCGCGCATCGTGCTGCCTCCTCCTCGGGGGCCCGGGCGGACCGTGGGCGGCCCGCGATGCGGCGAAACTAGCGCCGCGTCTCGCAGCATGGAACGGCGCGTCCGACATGCGGGACGTCGTGTCGCGCGCGTGACGCGGGCCGCGCCGGCACCGCCCCGTCCGCTGCCGCCGCGGCCCGCGCGCGCCGAGGCCCGGGTGGGGAGTCGCGCGCGCCGGGCGCCCCCGCCGGAGGAGAAGCGCTCGCGCCGTCCCCAGCCGACCTCGCCGGGGTCCCGGCGTGTGGGCTGCCACCTCTAGAGTTCTGGGGGTGACGACAGCCCTCTACCGCCGCTACCGGCCCGAGACCTTCGCGGAGGTCGTGGGGCAGGACCACGTCACCGGTCCGCTCCGCCAGGCGCTGCGCACGGGGCAGACGAACCACGCGTACCTGTTCTCCGGCCCGCGCGGCTGCGGCAAGACGACGTCGGCGCGCATCCTCGCGCGCTGCCTCAACTGCGCCGAGGGGCCGACCGACACCCCGTGCGGCGTGTGCGAGTCGTGCGTCGAGCTCGCGCGCGGCGGCCCCGGCAGCCTCGACGTGGTCGAGATCGACGCGGCCAGCCACGGCGGCGTCGACGACGCGCGCGACCTGCGCGAGCGCGCGACGTTCGCCCCGGCGCGGGACCGGTACAAGGTGTTCATCCTCGACGAGGCGCACATGGTGTCGCCGCAGGGGTTCAACGCCCTGCTGAAGATCGTCGAGGAGCCGCCGGAGCACGTGAAGTTCATCTTCGCGACGACCGAGCCCGACAAGGTCATCGGCACCATCCGCTCGCGCACCCACCACTACCCGTTCCGGCTCGTGCCGCCGGACGTCATGGTCGGCTACCTCGAGCAGCTGTGCCGCGCCGAGGGCGTGCAGGTCGGGTCCGGCGTGCTGCCGCTGGTCGTGCGCGCGGGCGGAGGGTCCGTCCGCGACTCGCTCTCCGTGCTCGACCAGCTCATCGCGGGCTCGGGCCCCGAGGGGCTCGACTACGAGGCCGCGGTCGCGCTGCTCGGCTACACCCACGCGTCCCTGCTGGACGACCTCGTCGAGGCCGTGGCCGCCCGGGACGGCGCCAGCGCGTTCCGCGTCGTCGAGCGCGTCATCGCCACCGGCCACGAGCCGCGCCGGTTCGTGGAGGACCTGCTCGAGCGGCTGCGCGACCTCATCGTCCTCGCGGCGTCCGGCGACGCCGCGGCGGCCGTGCTCCGCGACGTGCCGGGCGACCAGCTGACGCGGATGCAGACGCAGGCCGCCCACCTGGGCGCGGCCGAGCTGTCCCGGTCCGCCGACCTCGTCAACACCGCGCTCACCGAGATGACCGGGGCGACGTCGCCCCGGCTCCACCTCGAGCTCCTCATGGCGCGGCTGCTCCTGCCCGCGCTGGACGACTCCGCGGCCGGGCTCGGCGCACGCCTCGACCGGCTCGAGCGGGACGGCGTCCGCGTGGGCGGTGGCTCCGCCCCGGCCGCCGGGCGGGAGCCCGCGGAGGTGGCCGGGGCGCGTCCGTCGGCCGGGGCCTTCACGCCGGCCGCACCGGTGGAGCGCGTCGCGGTCGTGACGCCGGCCGCACCGGTCGAGCGCGTCGCGGTCGTCGCGCCGGTGGCCGCTCCCGTGCAGGACGCGGGGGCGCGGGCCGGGTCGGCGCCGGGCGGGTCGGCACAGGACGAGACGCCGGCCGGGTCGGCGCAGGGCGCGGCGCAGGCCGGGTCGGCGCAGGCCGGGTCCGTCGTCGACGCGCCCGCCGACGAGGCACCGCTCGCGCCGCCGGACGACGTGTCACCCCCCACTCCCGAGCCGGCCCCCGTCGCCGCCGCGGACGCCGACGGCGACACCTCGTGGCCGGACGTCCCCGCGCCGGGCCGGCGCGAGGCCGCGGGCCCCATCCCCGACGAGGAGCCGTCCGACGCCCCGGAGGAGCCGGAGCCCGTCGGCCCCGCAGAGCCGGCGGCGGTGGTCCACGACGTGCCGGTCGCCGAGCCCGTCGCCCCGGTGGAGCGCCCGGTCGGCGCGCCCGGCGGCGGCGACACCGAGGTGCTGCGCCGGCGGTGGCCGGAGGTGCTCGACACTCTCGGTCGGCTCAAGAAGACCACGTGGGTCCTCATCAGCCAGAACGCCCAGGTGGTCGAGCTCGACGCGACGACCCTGCGCCTCGGCTTCTCGGCCCCCGGGCTGGCGTCGGCGTTCCGGTCCGGGCCGCACGCGGACCTCGTGCAGCAGGCGGTGCGCGAGACGCTCGGGTTCTCGGTGAAGGTCGAGCCCGTGCTCGCCGGCCCGGGCTCCGCCCCGGGGCGGTCCGCCGAGCCGCAGGGCCCGGCGCCCGCCGGTGGCCGCGGAGGCGCCCCGTCCGCCGCGGAGGCGGCGGCCTCGTGGGACGCGCCCGCGCCCCGGCC
>NZ_JBCLVN010000042.1:0-64795 GCF_039548315.1 Cellulomonas olei | reverse complement strand
GTACGCCGGCGACCGGCTCGGCCGGCACGCCGGCGGCCGGATCGGCGGGCACGCCGGCGACCGGCTCGGCGGGCACGTCCGGCGGCAGGCCGGGCACCGCCGCGCCGAGCAGCGCGAGCGCCTCCTCGCGCAGCGCGGACGCGGGGTCCTCCCGGCCGGCCGCGCCGGGGACGAGCAGCGCCGTATCGGGCAGGAACACCACGGCCGGTCGCACCCCCCGACCGTATCCCGCCGCCCGGCGTCCGCGCGGCCCCGGCTCAGGACGTCAGCGAGCGCGCGAGCTCGTCGGCCCGGGCGTCCTGCCCGGAGCGGCGCAGCACGTCGACCAGGTCGTTCGCGGCCTCGCCCCGCGGGCCCCGCTGCCGGGCGGCGGTGAAGCCCTCGACGGCGGACTCCAGGTGCCACACGGCCTCGTCGACGCGGCCGAGCCCGTCGTGCAGGCGACCGGCCAGCCAGAACGCGTGCGCGGCGTCGGCGGGCGCACCGAGCGCGGCGTACGCCTCGGCGGCCCGCTGCGCACGTGCCGCGGCGTCCTGCGCGCGGCCGTCGCCGCCGAGCGTGGCCAGCAGCCGGGCGGCGGCGTCCTCCAGGTCGGCCGCGGCGCGGCGGTCGGCCGCCTGCTCCCGCGCGACCAGGGCCTCCGCGCGGTCCTCGTCCGCGGAGGGCGGTGCGTCCAGGCGCGCGGCGAGCGCCGCGGTCAGGTCGTCCGTCTCGCGCAGCACGGCGGCGGCGTCGCCGGTGGCGGCGGCCGCGCGCGCCCACTGCACGACCACCGGGGCGAGCGCCGCGGGCGGCAGGCCCCCGGCGCGCAGGCGAGGGACTGCCGCGGCGTAGCCCGCCGACGCCCCGTCGTCGTCGCCGAGCACCTGGGCGCAGTGCGCGGCCTCGGCGTAGGCGAAGCCGGAGTCCGCGAGCAGCCCCGCGTGCTCGGCCGCGACAGCGGCGTCGAGGTACGCGGCGGCGGCCGCCTCCGGGTCTCCCGCCGCGACGAGGCGCTCGGCCTCCGCGACGAGCGCGTCGGGGGCGGCGTGCTGCGCGTGCGTCCCCCGACCCGCGCCGTGCGCGCCGACCTCGTCCACGGGTGCGGGGTCCGGGTCACCCGCCGGTGCGCCGGCCGGTGACCCGGCGCCCGCGGCACCGGCGCCCGCTGCCCCGGCGCTCCCGAGCCCGCGCGGCAGCACGTCGAGGTCCAGCACGTCGTCGGCGGGCTCGGTCCGCCACGCCCGTTCGACCGCCTCGGACTCCGACGACGTCCCGTTGCGGGCGTCGAACCGCGCGGCGAGCTCCGCCGCCTGGGCGCGCAGCCAGTCGTCGAGCTCGGCGACGGTCGCGGCCGGGACCCGGTCCAGGCGCAGCGGGTGGTCGCCGTGCTCCGGGCGCAGCACGTGGGTCGCCGCCCCGACGAGGCGCGAGAACGCCAGGCGCGAGTACGGGGTGTCCCCGCCGGTCAGGTACTGCTGGTCCGCCTCGATCGCGCGCAGCGCCCGCTCGGCCTGCCCGCCGCGGGCGAGCAGCCGGATGCGCCGGCCGCGGGCGCCGACCATGTCGGACTCCGCCTCGGCCAGCGCGGCGACGGCCCGCCGGTGGGCCCGGGCGGCGTCGCGGGGGCGACCCGTGTCCAGGTAGGCCTCCGCGAGGTACGACAGCATGTCGGCCGGCTCGGACGCGCACGACGGGTCCTGCGCGAGCGTCTGCTCGATCAGGCGGATGCCCTCGGGGACCCGGTCCGTCGCGAGCAGCCACGCCGCGCGGTCGCCGGGGTCGCACGCCTCGCACTGGGACCAGTCGTCCCGCGGCGTGGCGACCCACGCCTGGTACGCCGCCTCCGCGTCGGCGGCGCCCCGCTGGCGCGCCCACGCGAACCGCTCGTACGCGACGGCGTCCATGCCGTTGCCGGCGAGCGCGTAGCGACGCTCCATGTCGGCGAGCGTCCGGTCGATCTGCTCGGCGGGCACCGTCGGGAAGTCCGCGAGCGCGCTGACCATCCACTTGAACGACCAGAACAGCGCGTGCCGGTCCTGCGCGTCGAAGTGCTCCGGGTGCTCGTCCCACCAGCGCAGCAGCCGGGCGAACGCGACGAACGACCGGTCCACCTCCCCGCCCCACTGGTAGGCCTCGACGAGCGTGCTCAGCGCGTACGCCCGCGCGGCGTCCGGGCCCTCGGCGTCGACCAGCCGCACCTGCCGCTCGGCGGCCTGCGTCCGGGCGAGCCCGTACGGCATCTGCCGCACCCGGGTGATCTCGCGGTTGGCGTCGTCCAGCGTGCGGGTCACGCGCGCTCCTGTCCTGCCGGTCCCCCGGCGTCCTCGTCGTCCTGGTCGTCCCGGTGGTCCCGGTGGTCCCGGTGGTCCCGGCCGGGGACGTCGGTCCCCCGGCCGGCCGCGCCGCCGAGCCCGGCGCGCAGCAGCACCGCCAGGGACCCGGTCATGAGCTCGGACTCCCGGGCGCGCAGCGGCTCGCCGGCCAGCAGCAGCGCCGAGACGTACAGCGACCGGACCCCGGCCGCCGCGACCTCGCCGGGCGGGGCCGCCAGCAGGTCCCGGACCACCGGGCTCGCGTCGTTGAGCACGAGCCGGCGGGCGGGCACGGGCTCGGCGAACCCGGCGAGCACGTCGCTCCACACGTCGTCGGCCTCGCCCATCGCCGCGTGCAGGTCGCGCTGGTGGTCGCCGTCCCGGTCGTGCAGGAGCACGGCCGGCAGGTCCGCCGGCTCGAACGTGCGCAGCAGGACGTCGCAGTCCTGGGGGCGCAGCACCGCGCCCGCCGCGCGCACGGCGTCGAGCGTCTCCAGCTCCCGCTCCGGCGCCGGGGCGGCGAGCACCTGGGCGATGTCACCCGCCCCGAGGGGGCGCACCTCGACGCCGAGGCGGTTGCGCCCGGAGAGCCGTGCCAGCAGGTCGGCGTCGTAGACGTAGCCGGCGTTCACGACCGCCACGCCCTGCGCCCGCGCGACGGGGGCGATCCGCCGGTAGTCCTCCAGCGTCGGGGCGAACACGACCCGGCCGTGCTCCTGCGCGACCTCGGCCAGGGTCAGCGTCCCGTCCGTCGTCTCGTAGGGCAGGATCCGCGCCGCGAGGTCGAGCATCGTGTCGTCCGTGAGCGCGAGCGACCGCACCGCCAGGTGGTGCGTGGCGACGAACTGCCGCGCGAGCGCCGTCCCCGACTCGAGCGTGCGCAGGGTCCAGTCCCGGACCTGCCCGGCGAGCGCCTCCTGCGTCGCGAGCAGCACCTCGTCGGTGTAGAGCTGCTCGCGCGACGCGGTGGGCCGCAGCGCGGAGGCGTCGATCGCGCAGCGCACGAAGAACGCCCACTCGGGCAGCAGCCCCTCCACGCGCGCGCCCAGCAGCATCCGCTTCACGGAGACGCGGTGCGTGCCGCCACCGCCCGGCGGGACCGCGGCCGGCAGCACGAACGCGACGCCGGTGACCCCCGCGAGGGGCACCTCCAGGTCGAGGTGCGCCAGCGGCGTGAAGCCGAAGGTCTGCTCGCAGTACCGCTCCAGCGCGCGGGTGCGCGCGGCGTCGTCGGCGTGCGTCCGCGCCCACGGCAGGTCGGGGACGGTGACACGGCGCCACGCGTGCCCGGGTCGCGCCCCGCCGTCCGCGAGCACCCGCGTGCGGGTGGCCGGGTCACGGTCGACCGCGCCCGCCCCGCCCGCGCCCGCCCCGCCCGCGCCCGTCGTGCCGGGCCCGCCGAGCGGCACCTCCACCGCCACGTCCACGGGCAGCAGCGACCCGAACTCCGCCGCGAGCGCCGCCACGGTCTCCCCCGCGAGCCAGTGCTCGAGGTCCCGGCGCGGCCGCAGCAGCACCGTGCTCCCGGGCGGCAGGTCCGCCGCGGGCAGCTCCGCCAGGTCGTACGAGCCGTCCGCGCGCCCGAGCCAGCGGATCGCGGCGGCACCCGGGTCCCGGGCGGACCGCGACACCAGCTCGATCTCGTCGGCGACCATGAACGCGGACAGCAGGCCGATGCCGAACTGCCCCAGGAACTCCTCCCGGCCCAGCCCGAGGTCGAGGTCCCGCTTGGACGACCGGCCGACGGTCGCCAGCAGCTCCTCGGCCTCCGCGCGGGTCAGGCCGACGCCAGAGTCCACCACCGCCAGCGACCCGTCCGCCAGCGGCCGCAGCCGCACGGTCGCCGGGCACGCCGGGTCCACCGCACGCCGCGCCGTGATGGCGTCGACGCCGTTCTGCAGCAGCTCGCGCACGTACACGCGGGGGCCGGAGTACAGGTGCCGGGCGAGCAGGTCGACGACGCCGTGGAGGTCGACCTGGAACGCCCGGCCGGTGGTGGGCTCGAGCGGCACGGTCACTCGGCCTCGAGCTCCGCCTTCGCCGTGGCGGCCTGCTCCGGGAACTGCTCGTCGAGGTGCTCGAACAGGCTCAGGGCGGTGGTGATGCCGCACGCGAGGTGCAGGTCGAGCTGCTCGTCCGTCAGCCCGTGCTCGTAGTCGACGGTGTGCTCGGCGTAGACGCCGACGACCTCGCCCTCGGGGCGGACGTAGCCCTTCGGCCAGAGCTTCTCGGAGTTCCAGCTGTTGACGAGGTCGACGACGCGCGCGTACTCGTCGACGGAGACCTTCCGGTTCCAGCGGCCGCGGACCTGCAGGTACTCCTGCTGGCCCCCGAGGCGGAAGAAGTAGAACAGGTGCCCGTCCCAGTAGCCGCCGATGTCGCCGTCGTCGTCGACCCCGTAGCGCATGTCCCGGGCGTCCAGCACGGCCGTGATCCGGTCGTGCGTCAGCGCCTCGGTGGCGGGCGCCGATCCCGTGGCCTCCGGCTTGGTGAAGAACCCCATGTCCGTCCTCAGTCTCGTGCGGCGCCCGTCGGCGCCGCTGCTTGGCGTCGGTGCAGGTGGTGGCCGTGCCGCCCCTGCCCGATCGAGCCTAAGCCCACTCGCCTCGGCGTGCGGCGGCCCGCCCACGCCCGCGGGCGCGATCCCTGGCGTCGTCGGCGGCCCCGGGTAGGGTTTCCGGCATGGGTCTGTTCCGGAATCGCCGGTCGCGCCGCGACCCGGACCGGCCGGGTCCTGCGCCGCAGCCCGGGGGTCGTCCCGGTGCGCCCGTGGCAGGTCGCGGCGGGCGCCCGGCGGGGGCTGGTGCCGCGGTCACCGTCGACGACGGCCGGCCCACGCCGCTGACGCCCGAGCGGGTGCAGCGGTGGTTCGAGGAGCACGACTTCCACTACTTCGTCGACAACGACGGCGACCTCGGCGGCCTGTGGCGGGGACGGCTGTTCTACTTCTTCCTGTTCGGCGACCAGCAGGAGATCCTCCAGGTCCGCGGGCAGTGGAACCGGGAGATCGCGATCGAGCGCCTCGAGGAGGTGCTCGACGCCTGCACCGAGTGGAACGCCGAGCGGATCTGGCCGAAGGCGTACGTGCGGGTCCGCGACAACGGCATGGTCCACGTCGTCGCGGAGGTCTCCACCGACCTCGAGCACGGCGCGACCGACGAGCAGCTCAGCCAGCTGCTGTTCTGCGGCGTCTCGACGTCCAGCACGTTCTTCGACGCGATCGACGAGCTGTACCCGGACCCCGCGGCGGCGGCACCGTGACGGCGCGCACGCCGGGGTGGCTCTCCCGCGTCCTCGCGCCGCGCACGCCGCAGGGCACCGGTGAGCGGCGGGTCGCCCCGCAGGCCCGGCCCACGCCGCTCACCCGCGACCGCGTCGCGGCGGCGCTGTCCGCGCGGGGCTACCACTTCCGCGTGGACGAGGACGGTGACCTGACCGGCGTCTGGAACGACTCGCGGTTCTGGTTCCTGCTGCTCGGCGAGCACGAGGAGATCCTGCAGGTCCGGGGCCGGTGGCACCGCCAGCTCCCGGTGGACGGCCGGCGGGCCGTCGCGCTCGCCCTGAACGACTGGAACCGCGAGCGCATCTGGCCGAAGCTCTACCTCCGCGAGGAGGAGGGCCAGGTCGCGGTGTACAGCGAGGTGTCGACCGACCTGGAGCACGGCGTCACGGACGAGCAGCTCGACCAGCTCGTGTCGTGCGGCCTCGGCACCGGGGTGCAGGCGTTCGCGTCGTTCGAGACGCTGCCGCCGCCGCAGGTCTGACACCGCGCGCGGTCCTGGTGCGGCTCCGGGCGGCACCCGCGCAGCGGTCGTCCCCCGCGCGGCTCAGCGCGCCTCAGCGCGGCCCGGTGCCGACCGTCGGCAGGCCCAGCAGCACCGGCGCCGCCGGTCCGCCCGAGCCCGCCCCGGTGCCGCACGCGTCACCCGCACCGCCGTGCGCGTGGTCGTCCCCGCCCTGCGCGCGACGCTCCCACGCGTCGCCCGCACGGGTGCGGCGCACCGCGAACGTGCCACCGAGCGCCCCGGAGTCCGCCTCCAGGTGGTGGGGCGCCGCCCGGGTGATGTCGACCGTCACCAGGTCGCCGGGCCGGGGCGCGTCGGCGGGGTCCAGGCCCTCCGGCACGGCGAGGTGCACGAGGCGGTTGTCGGCGGCGCGACCGGACAGGCGCCGGGTCTCGCCGTCCTTGCGCCCCTCGCCCTCGGCCAGCAGCACCTCGACGGTGCGGCCGACCTGGGCCTGCATCTCCTCGAGCGCGATCCGGTCCTGCAGCGCGACCAGGCGCTCGTAGCGCTCCTGCACGACGGCCTTCGGCAGCTGGTCGGGCAGGTCGGCCGCGGGGGTGCCGGGGCGCGGCGAGTACTGGAACGTGAACGCGGACGAGAACCGGGACGCCTCGACGACCCGCAGCGTCTCCGCGAAGTCCTCCTCGGTCTCCCCCGGGAACCCGACGATGATGTCGGTCGTGATCGCGGCGTGCGGCATCCGCTCGCGGACCCGGTCGAGGATGCCCAGGAACTTCTCCGACCGGTAGGACCGCCGCATCGCCCGCAGGATCCGGTCCGAGCCGGACTGCAACGGCATGTGCAGGCTCGGCATGACGGCGGGCGTCTCCGCCATCGCCGCGATGACGTCGTCGGTGAACGCCGCCGGGTGCGGGGAGGTGAACCGCAGCCGCTCGAGTCCGGGGGTGGCGCCCGCGGCGCGCAGCAGCTTCGCGAACGCGCCGCGGTCGCCGAACTCGACGCCGTACGAGTTCACGTTCTGCCCGAGCAGCGTCACCTCGATCGCGCCCTGCTCCACCAGCGCGGAGACCTCGGCCAGCACCTCGCCCGGACGCCGGTCGCGCTCCTTGCCCCGCAGGTGCGGCACGATGCAGAACGTGCACGTGTTGTTGCACCCGACGCTGATCGACACCCAGCCGGCGTAGACCGACTCGCGGCGGGTGGGCAGCGTCGAGGGGAAGACCTTGAGCGACTCCTCGATCTCGACCTCGGCGGCCCGGTTGTGGCGCGCCCGCTCCAGCAGCACCGGGAGCACGTCGAGGTTGTGGGTGCCGAACACGACGTCCACCCAGGGCGCGCGCTCGACGATCCCGGAGCGGTCCTTCTGGGCGAGGCAGCCGCCCACGGCGATCTGCATCCCGCCCGGGCGGGTGCGCTTGGCCCCCGCGAGCCGGCCGAGGTTGCCGTACAGGCGGTCGGCGGCGTTCTCGCGCACCGCGCAGGTGTTGATGACGATGACGTCGGCGTCCTCCGCGGCCGCGGCCTCCGGCGACGCGGCGACGTAGCCGGCCTGCTCGAGCATGCCCGCCATGTGCTCGGAGTCGTGCACGTTCATCTGGCACCCGAGCGTCTTCACGAGGTAGGTGCGCGGGGCGGCGCCGGCGGTCGGGACGGCGAGGTCCGCGAGGCCGGTCGCGGCGGGGGGCGTGGTCGTCGTGCTCATCGCGGACAAGGGTACGTCCGTCCCCCGCGGGCCCTCGCGAGCGGCGGCGAGCCAGTGCGCGGACGCCGCCCGACGGACCCGGTCACGGCGATCCTGTGACCGTCCCGTGACCTGAACGGGTGGCGGCTGTCACATCCGCCGCCTAGGTTCCGAGGATGGCGCAGCCCGACCCGGCCCCGGCCCCCGCAGCAGCACGCCCGCACGGCGGCGAGCCCCTCGTCGTCCTGGACCACGTCAACAAGCACTTCGGCGACCTGCACGTGCTGCAGGACGTCAGCCTCACCGTGCACCGCGGCGAGGTGGTCGTCGTCATCGGCCCGTCCGGCTCCGGCAAGTCGACGCTGTGCCGCACGATCAACCGGCTCGAGACCATCGAGTCCGGCACGATCACCCTGGACGGCCAGCCGCTGCCCGCGGAGGGACGCGACCTCGCGCGGCTGCGCGCCGACGTCGGCATGGTGTTCCAGTCGTTCAACCTGTTCGCGCACCGCACGGTCCTGCAGAACGTCACGCTCGGCCTGCGCAAGGTGCGGCGCCTCGGGGCGTCCGAGGCCCGGGAGCGCGCGATGGAGCTGCTCGAGCGCGTCGGCGTCGCGAGCCAGTCCCGCAAGCTGCCCGCCCAGCTCTCCGGCGGGCAGCAGCAGCGCGTCGCGATCGCCCGGGCGCTCGCCATGGAGCCGAAGGTCATGCTGTTCGACGAGCCGACCTCCGCCCTCGACCCCGAGATGATCAACGAGGTGCTCGACGTCATGGTGTCCCTCGCCGGCGAGGGCATGACCATGGTCGTCGTCACGCACGAGATGGGGTTCGCCCGCCGTGCGGCCGACCGGGTCGTCTTCATGGACGGCGGCGCGGTCGTCGAGGAGGCCGACCCCGAGACGTTCTTCACGGCCCCGCGCAGCGACCGCGCCCGCGACTTCCTGTCGAAGATCCTCACCCACTGACCGGCCACCGCGTCCTGCGCGGCCCGGCAGCCCGTCCCCCGCCCCTGCGACCCGACCACCACGGCACCACCGCACCGACCGCACCGAGAGCACCGACCGGAACCGACACGACACCGACCGACACGCACGCGACGCAAGGAGACAGCCCGATGAGAACCCGCACCGCAGGACCGATCGCCCTCGCCGCCGCCTCCGTCCTCGCCCTAACCGCCTGCGGCGGCTCGGACGACGGCGACGGGGCCAGCCCGGAGGTCTCCGACGTCGAGGCCGCCGACTTCCCCGAGGGGTCCACGATGGCGGAGCTCGCCGAGGCCGGCTCCATCACGATCGGCACCAAGTTCGACCAGCCGCTGTTCGGGCTGGTCGGGCCGGACGGCACGCCCGAGGGCTTCGACGTCGAGATCGGCCGGATCATCGCCGGTGCGCTCGGCATCCCCGAGGACGGCATCCAGTGGACCGAGACCATCTCCTCCAACCGGGAGTCGTTCATCCAGTCCGGCCAGGTCGACATCGTCATCGCGACGTACACGATCAACGACGAGCGCAAGGAGGTCGTGTCGTTCGCCGGCCCGTACTACGAGGCCGGGCAGTCGATCCTCACGCTCGCGGAGAACGAGGACATCCAGGGCCCGGACGACCTCGCCGGGAAGAAGGTCTGCACCGTCTCCGGCTCGACGCCCGAGGCGAACCTGCTCGAGAACTTCCCGGACACCGAGGTCGTGCCGTTCGGCGCGTACTCCGACTGCCTCGAGCCGCTGCGCGGCGGCCAGGTCGACGCGATGAGCACGGACAACGTGATCCTCGCCGGGTTCGCGGCGGACGACCCCACCTTCGAGGTGCGCGGCGAGCCCTTCACCGAGGAGCCGTACGGCATCGGGCTCGCGCTCGACGACACCGACTTCCGGATGTGGATCAACGACGTGCTCGAGGAGTCGTACGAGGACGGCACGTGGACCGAGGCGTGGGAGGCCACGGCCGGCACCGTCCTGCCGACGCCGGAGCCGCCGGCGGTCGACCGGTACTGACGCCGCGGGTGGCGCCGGGCGACCCCGCCCGGCGCCACCCGGCCCGCTCCCCGACGCCTCCCTGGAGGGCACTGCGTGGACCTGATCGCCGACAACCTGCCGGCCTACCTCAGCGGCTTCCGGCTGACGCTGCAGCTCACGCTGCTGGCCGGCGCCCTCGCGCTCGTGGCCGGCACCGTCCTCGCCGCGCTGCGCGTGTCGCCGCTGCCGACCCTGCGGGGCGCGGCCGTCGCCTGGGTGGAGCTGCTGCGCAACACGCCGCTGACCCTCGTGTTCTTCTTCCTCGTGTTCGTCGCACCGCAGTTCGGGATCCTGCCGCCGCTCGGGTTCTGGACGGCCGTCATCGCGCTGTCCGCCTACACGTCGGCGTTCGTCTGCGAGGCGGTGCGGTCCGGCATCAACGGGGTCCCGGTCGGGCAGGCGGAGGCCGCCCGCGCCATCGGGCTGACCTTCGGGCAGACCCTCGGGCTCGTGGTGCTGCCGCAGGCGGTGCGGACCGTGGTGCCGCCGCTGATCAACGTCCTCATCGCGCTCGCGAAGAACACCTCCGTCGCGGCCGGGTTCGCCGTCGTCGAGCTCACCGCCGCCGGCCGCCGCGTCGCCCTCGCGAACCCCGCCGAGGCGATCCAGGCGCTCGCCGGGGTCGCGGTGTTCTACCTCGTCATCACCATCCCGGCCGGCTACCTCGCCGGGGTGCTCGAGCGGAAGGTGGCGTTCGCCCGGTGACCCCGACCCGCCACGACCGCCGCACCCACGAGCCCGAGAGGGGCCCGCGATGAGCTCCGTCCTGTACGACCAGCCCGGCCCGCGCGCCCGCCGGCGCGAGCGCATCGGCTCGGTCGCCGGCGCGCTCATGCTGATCGTCCTGCTCGCCCTGGCCTACCGGTACGCGGAGCAGCGCGGCCTGTTCGGGGCCGACCGCTGGGACGTCCTGTACGACCCGCCCAAGAACCAGACCGCCGAGGACGTGTGGCGCTCCATGGTCGTCGTCGGGCTCGGCGCGACCCTGCGCGCGGCGGTGGTCGCCGCGCCGCTCGCCCTGGTGCTCGGGCTGCTGCTCGCGATGTGGCGCACCACCCGGATCGGCTGGCTGCGCGCGCCCGCGACCGTCGTCATCGAGCTGTTCCGCGGCCTGCCCGTGCTGCTGATGATGCTGTTCGCGCTGCTCGGCTTCGGGTGGGACGCGTTCGCCGCCGTGGTGTTCGGCCTCACCGTGTACAACATGGCCATCATCGCCGAGATCCTGCGGGCGGGCCTGGCGTCGCTGCCGCGCGGCCAGTCGGAGGCGGCCGCGGCGATCGGGCTCTCGCGGTGGCAGACGATGCGCCTCGTGCTGCTCCCCCAGGCGGTGCGGACCATGCTCCCGAGCCTCGTCGCCCAGCTCGTCGTGCTGCTCAAGGACTCGTCGCTCGGGTTCATCGTCGGCTACCCCGAGCTGCTCAAGGCCATGCAGAACAACGCCCAGTACTTCGGGAACCGGTACTACGTGGCGCTGTTCGTGCTCGGCGCGGGCACCTACCTCGTGGTCAACCTGTCGCTGACGCGGCTCGCGGTGTGGCTGCAGGGCCGCAGCACGCGCACGGCCGGACGCGCGGGCGCGGACCCGGCGCTCACCGCGGCGGCGGCCGCGACCGCCGGCGGGGGCCGTGGGGGCACCGGGTCGGCGGTCTGACGACACCGCGGCGCGGCCGTCCGGCACCCGTCCGCCGTTCAGCCGGCGGTCGCGCTCGCGCGCACCTCGCGCACCACCGTCACCGTGATCTCGCCCGGGTAGGAAAGGTCGCGCTCGATGTGCCGGGCGATCTCCACCGCGAGCCGCCCGAGGTCGGTGTCCGGGACCTGCGACGGCTCCACGACGACCCGCATCTCGCGCCCGGCCGCCATGGCGAGCGCCCGACGCACGCCCGCGTGGCCGGCGACGAGCTCCTCCAGCTTCTCCAGCCGCTCCACGTGCTGGTCGACGTCCTCGCGGCGGGCACCCGGGCGGGACGCGGACATCGCGTCCGCCACCTGGACGAGCACCGCCTCCACGGTCTCGGCCGGGACCTCGTCGTGGTGGGCGGCGATGCCGTTCACGACCGCGGGCGACTCGCCGTGACGTTCCGCCAGCGCGGCGCCGACCGTCGCGTGCGTGCCGGGCACCTCCCCGGTGAGCGCCTTGCCCACGTCGTGCAGCAGCGCGGCGCGGCGCGCCACCTCGACGTCGGCGCCGAGCTCGCCGGCGACCTGCGCGGCCAGCAACGCGGTCTCCACGACGTGGTCCAGCACGTTCTGCCCGAACGAGGTCCGCAGGCGCAGCCGGCCCAGCACGCGCACCAGCTCGGCGTCCAGACCGCGGACGCCGGCGCGCTCCGCGGCCGCGAGGCCGGCCTCGTCCGCGCGGTCGTCGGCGCCGGCGACCGCCTCGGCGTACGCCGCCTCGATGCGCTGCGGGTTGATCCGCCCGTCGGCCATGAGCGCCTCGAGCGCCACCTGGGCGACCTCGCGGCGGTCCGCGTCGAAGCACGACAGCACCACGGTGTCCGGGGTCTCGTCGACCAGCACGTTCA
Organism: Cellulomonas olei; assembly: GCF_039548315.1. NCBI lineage: Bacteria > Bacillati > Actinomycetota > Actinomycetes > Micrococcales > Cellulomonadaceae > Cellulomonas > Cellulomonas olei. Next base: position 52,535 of record NZ_JBCLVN010000042.1, on the reverse strand, counting down.
CCCCGGTGAGGGCCTCGAACAGCCGGATGTTGCGACCCTCCTTGCCGATGATCCGGCCCTTCATCTCGTCCGACGGCAGCGGGAGCAGCGTCACCGTGCTCTGGCTGCTCGTGGCGACCGCCGTGCGCTGCGCGGCCGTCGCGAGCACCCTGCGCGCCCGGGCGTCCGCGGTGCGTCGCGCCTGCGCCTCGACGCGGCGGACCGTCGCCGCCGCCGCGGCCTGGGCCTCCGCCGTGAGCCGCCGCACCAGCTCGGCGCGCGCCTCCTCGGCGGTCAGCCCCGACGCCGCCTCCAGCTGCTCGAGGGCGTCCCGCTCGGTGCGGGACCGCAGCTCCGCCGCCTCGCGCGCGGCCGCGTCCCGCGCGCCCGCGAGCTCGCGCTCTGCGGTCCCCCGCGCGTCCGCCGCGGCACGCCGGAGCTCCTCCGCGGCGTCCCGCGCCGCGGCCGCCGCCCGCTCCTTCTCGGCGGCCGCCCGTTCGCGCGTCGTGGCCGCGCGCTCCGCGGCCGTCGCGGACTCCTCACGCTCGGTGGCGCGGGCCTCGCGACGCTGCGCGTCCGCCAGGGAGGCGCGGGCCTCGTCGCGGATGGACTGCACGTCCTCGAGTGCCTGCCGACGGACCGCCGCGGCCTCCCGGCGGGCGACGAGCACGAGCACCAGGGCGACGAGGCACGCCAGCAGGAGGCCGATGACGACCGCGACGTCCTGCACGGGCACGCTCCTCGTCCGGGACGGGCCGGGGCCGGGAGGCCCTGGCGGTGGGGATCGGTTCGGTCCGCGGGCCGTCGCGCACCGCTCGTCGCGGCGCGCCCGGCTGCCGGGACGACGGTCCATTCTCCACCTCGACCCGCGCGTCCCGGTGCGCGACGCACGGGCGGGCGCGGTGTCGACCCTCGACGTCCGCGGGGACGGCGTCAGTCGTCGAGGTCCGCCCCCTCCGCGGCGAGCTCCTCGCGCACGACCCGGGCGACGAGCTCGCCGCCGTAGCCCTTGCGGCCGAGCGCGCCGTACGCACGCCGCAGCCGCGTCTCCCGGTCGAGCCCGCGGGTGGCGGAGAGCTTCTTGCGGGCGAGCGCCCGTGCCGCGCGCTCCTCGTCCTCGTCGTCCACCTGCGCGAGCGCGTCGCGGGCCGTCACGTCGTCGACCCCGCGGCGCCGCAGCTCCTGCGCGATGCCGCGCCGCGACATCCGCCGCTCGGCGTGCCGCGTGCGGACGAGCATCTCGGCGTACGCGCCGTCGTCCACGAGCCCGACGTCCGTGAACCGGTCGAGCACCCGTTCGGCGACCTCCTCCGGGACGTCCTTGCGGGCCATCGCCTCGGCGAGCTGCGCCCGACTCCGCGGAGCCCCGGTCAGCAGCCGCAGCGCGAGGGACCGCGCGACCGACTCCGGGTCGGGTTCCGCGTCCGTCGCGGCAGGGCCGTCCTGCGGGGGCTCGCTCGCCGGTGCCCTGCGCCGCCCGCGCGTCGGACGCCGGCCTCCCGCGCCGTCCCGGCGCCGGGTGTCCCCGGCAGCGGGCTCGGCGTCCTCCTCCGTCGGCGGGACACCACCAGTGCCCTGCGATCCGACCGCGCCCGCACCGCGTGCGGACGCCCGGGCGGTCGACGCCTGACCGTCGCCGGCCGGCCGGGCCAGGATCTCGGCCACGCGCGCCGCGAGCTCGGCCGTCGTGGCCACCACCTCGGACCGGTCACGCGCGCGTTCCGGGCGGGGGGCCGTGTCCGGCCCCACCGGTCCACCGACGCCGGCGATCTCGCCGACGTCGGCCGGCTCGCCGTCGGCGTGCGCCCCGGCGGCGGCCGGCTCGACGTCAGCCGAGTCGGCGTCGCCCTGCGCCCCGGCGATGACGGGCCCGGCGGGCGTCCCCTGCGAGGCCCCCGGCTGCGCAGCCCGTCCGGGCGTCGCCGGGGCCGTCGACCCCGGCGACCCCACCTCGGCCCAGGCGGACGGCACGGGCCGGTCGTCGTCCCACACGGACGTCTCGTCGTGACGCCCGAACGCGTCCGGTGCGGCGGCACCCGTGACAGCCGAACGGCCGTCGACGGGGGCGACCTCGTCGTCCCAGGCCGACGTGTCGGACGCGGAGAGGTCGTCCCACGCCGATCCGCCGGCCTCCCCCGGGACGTCCCACGCCCCGGACCGGCCGGACGGGGTGCGTCCGGCCGGCCGCGCGACCTGGTCGTGCTCGGCCGACATCAGAAGTCGACCTTCACCTCCGCGCCGGCCGGAGCGTCGACCTTCGCGCCGATGCCGAGCTTCTCCTTGATCTTCTTCTCGATCTCCGCCGCCAGGTCCGGGTTGTCGCGCAGGAACCCGCGCGCGTTCTCCTTGCCCTGACCGAGCTGGTCGCCCTCGTAGGTGAACCAGGAGCCGGACTTGCGGATGAAGCCGTGCTCCACGCCCATGTCGATGAGGCCACCCTCACGGGAGATGCCGACGCCGTAGAGGATGTCGAACTCGGCCTGCTTGAACGGCGGCGCCATCTTGTTCTTGACGATCTTGACGCGGGTGCGGTTGCCGACGGCGTCCGACCCCTCCTTGAGGGTCTCGATGCGCCGGATGTCCATGCGCACGGAGGCGTAGAACTTGAGCGCCTTGCCACCGGTCGTCGTCTCGGGCGAGCCGAAGAACACGCCGATCTTCTCGCGCAGCTGGTTGATGAAGATCGCCGTCGTCCCGGAGGCGTTGAGCGCACCGGTGATCTTGCGCAGCGCCTGCGACATGAGGCGGGCCTGGAGGCCGACGTGGCTGTCACCCATCTCGCCCTCGATCTCCGCCTTGGGCACGAGCGCCGCGACGGAGTCGATGACGATGATGTCGATCGCACCCGAGCGGATCAGCATGTCCATGATCTCGAGCGCCTGCTCACCGGTGTCCGGCTGGGAGACGAGCAGGGCGTCGGTGTCGACGCCCAGCTTCTTCGCGTAGTCCGGGTCCAGCGCGTGCTCGGCGTCGATGAACGCCGCGATGCCGCCGGCACGCTGCGCGTTGGCGACGGCGTGGAGCGCGACGGTCGTCTTGCCGGAGGACTCCGGGCCGTACACCTCGACGACGCGGCCCTTGGGCAGGCCACCGATGCCGAGCGCGACGTCGAGGGCGATCGAGCCGGTCGGGATCACCTCGACGGGGGCGCGCCCCTCTTCGCCGAGGCGCATGATCGAGCCCTTGCCGAACTGGCGGTCGATCTGGCTGAGTGCGGCCTCGAGGGCCTTCTCGCGGTCCTGGGGAGCGGGCATGTCACACCTCGTCGTCTCGTGCAGCGTCGCGCTGCGCCTGCGGGGGCTGGTCTCCGTGTCGTGCTGTGACGCTATGCCCGACCACCGACATGCACCCCGCGTCGTCCACAGGCCCCGCCGCCGTCCCACCTGTGGACGGCTCCGCGGCCCGCGCCCGACCCGCGGCGCGTCACGTCGGCCACAGTACCCGAACACCTGTTCGACTCGACATCCCCGCGCCACGGCGTGTCGCACGGCGTCAGACGAGGCCCGACAGCCCCTCCGCCTCCCCCAGCCGCACCGCCTGGCCCGGCGCCAGCAGCAGCGGCCGCACGCGCGCCCCGCGGTCCAGCGCCCGGGCGAACGCCGGGCCCGCGCGGTCCATCCACCCGGGCGGCAGCCGGCGCGATGCCGGAGCGTGCAGCGTCCCCCAGTGCACCGGGACCGCCCAGCGCGCACCGACCTGCTCGCAGACCTCGGCGGCCTGGACGGGGTCCATGTGCCCGCCCGACAACCGCGGCCCCCAGCCGCCGACGGGCACGAGCGCGACGTCGAGCGGACCGCCGGCCAGCTCCGGCAGGTGGCGCATGTGCGGGTAGGGCGCGGTGTCCCCGGCGAACCACACCCGCAGGCCGGGTGCTACCACGAGGAAGCCGTGCGCCGCGTTGGGCCGGTGCGGCATCGGCCGGTGCCCGTGCACCGCCGGGACCAGGCGGACCCGCACGTCCGTCCCGGGCACCGTCCACCACTCCTCCGGACCGAGCCCCACCGCGTCCAGGCCCTGGTGCGCGAGCCAGTGCGCGTTGGCCCCGGCGGCCAGCACCGGGACCCCCGGCAGCAGGCGCAGCGAGCCGAGCTCCGCGTGGTCGTGGTGCAGGTGGGACACCAGGACCGCGCTCGGGTCGGCCCAGTCCGCGGCGCGCGGGACGGGCGCCCGGCGGCGCAGCAGCCCGGCGTGGGGACGCAGCAGCGGGTCCGTGAGCAGCCGGGCGCCGCCGACGTCGAGCACGACCGTCGCGTGCCCGAGCCACCGCAGGGTCGCCCCGGCCGCCGGGGCGGCCCCGGGGGCGGCGCCGGAGCTCACGAGCCGTCCCCGGGACGGCGCCGCCCCGCGGGCCTCGCCGCCGGCGCGGCACCGTCCTCCCCGGCGGCAGCGGGGGGCGTGGCGTCCCGGCGGAGCCCGAGCGCGGTGGCCCAGCGCAGCAGCTGGAGGTGGACCCGGTCGGCCCCGACCGCGATGCGCTCGCCGTCGACGTCCTCGAGCAGGTCGTCGTCGACCGGCAGCTCCGCGGGGTGCAGGAGGACCGCCCGGTTCTGCGGGCCCCCGAGTCCGCCGTGCGAGCCGACCTGGCCCTCGAAGGCGTGCACCCGCCCGCCGGGCGTGACGTCGGAGAGGACCACGAGGTCCCCGACGTGGCCCAGGCGCCCGAGCCGCCGGAGGTCCGCCGCGGCGCGCGGCCCGTAGCGAGCCACCGGGTCGGTGCCGTCCACCGCGGGCAGGCCGTCCGCCTCGTCGGGCTCGAGCCACGCGATGCCACCGGTCCCCACCGCGGCGAGCCCGCGCGCGGCGGTGTCGACGAGCACGAGGCCGATGCCGGGCGTCGAGGCGAGCCCGCGGACCAGTCCCGGCCAGCGCGTCTCGACCTCCTCCAGCACCAGGCGCCGGGGCTCGCGCGGGAACCAGACCATGCCGAGGTTGCCGGAGCCCGTCACCGCGACCTCGGGGGGCGGGGCACCGTCCCCGGCCGTGGCGCGCTCGCCGTCGCGCCGGTCCTTGCCGGGAGGGCCGAGCACGACCGCGCGGTCCTCACCGTGGCGCGAGGCCGCGGAGGACAGGAAGGCGTTGAGCGGCCCCCACTCCTCGTCGGAGGCGGCCTGGACCGCGTCCACGTCCGTCGCACCGCCCGGACGGCCGGGTGCCGTGCCCGCGCGTCCGCCGCCCTCGGCACCGGTCGCCGGGCCCCGCGGCGGCTCCTCGCGGCCGGCCGCCACCCGTCGCCGCACGACCTCGACCAGCGGCTCGCCGGCGACCTGCGCGAACGTCGGGCCGAGCGCCTGCCCGTGGTCGGACAGCACCACCACCCGGTAGTCGCGCGGGGCGGCGTCGGCGACCCGCTGCAGCGTGTCGAGCACGCCGTCGAGGCCGTCGAGCGCGCGCAGCGACTCCGGCCGCGTCGGGCCGGCGTGGTGGGCGATCTCGTCGTAGTCGACCAGGTCCACGAACACCACGGGGGCACCGCGGACGAGCTGCTCGGCGACGAGGGACGTCGCCAGGTCGCGCAGCAGCACGTTCGTGACGCCGCGCAGCACGACGTACCAGCCGCGGCGCGGCACCCGGGGCCGGACGTCGCGCACCCGCTGGCGGCGGCCCTGGTACAGCTCCTTGACCATCTCGCCGACCGTGAGCGTCACGGCGCGCGCCAGCACGAAGGGGCTCGCGAAGAACCGGAGGTAGGACGTCCCCGGCCCGATGCCGCGCCGGGCCTGGCTCATGACGAGGAGCTGCCGGGTCGCGTCGCCGGAGAACATCGTCGAGACGGCCGCTCCCCCGTCCGCCAGCAGCCCGCGGCCGTCGGACAGCCGCCGCTCGACCATCGCGGCGTCGTCCGGGTGGTTGGTGACGACGAGCCGGCCCGCGTCACGGTCCCACCAGCGGAACGACGGGATCGCGTCGGCGGCGCCGTGCAGCAGGCCCGCCTGGCTCGCGGGCGTGGTCGAGGGTGCCTGCGCCCACCAGCTCGTCAGCCGGTGGCTGCCGGACTCGAGCCAGCGCGCCATCGTGGGGGCCAGCCCCGCGTCGAGCGCCTGCTCCAGCACCGCCGTGCCCACGCCGTCGAGCTGGACGACCAGCAGGCCGGGAGGCCGGTGGTCCGGGACGGCGCCGCCGCCCTCCCCCGCGCGGCGGGCCCGCGCCCGGGCGCGCCGCAGCACGTCCCCGACGACGTAGTCCGAGTCGGACGCGCCCCACACCCAGCGGCCCACCGCCATGACGCAGGCCGTGATGACGAGCACCTGCACGACGGCCCACGCGCTGCGCACCTCGAGGCCCGGGCCGAGCGAGAGCGCCAGCCACACGACCGCCACCTGCGCGCCGAGCCCGGCGACCAGCGCCCCCATGGCACCGCCCACCCGCGCGAGCACGCGCAGCGGCGGGCGCAGCACCAGGTCCCCCGCGCCGACCAGCAGCGCGGCGAGCACGACCGCGCCGGGGTTGGTCGCCCGGACGCCGTCCACCACCGCGATGGCGACCCCCAGGCCGACGGCCGTCGTGACCAGCCCGAGCAGCGCGTCGCCGACGTCGCTGAGCGTGACCGACCACCAGCCACGACGCGGGCGCGGGTCGTCGGACGGCACGGTCCCAGCCTGCCACGTGGGCCCCGCCCGCGGACCTGTCCCGCCGCCCTCCGCGACAGCGTGGGGTCAGCGGCGCGGCGGTGCCTGCCGGTGGCGGTCGGCGCCCCAGCGCTGCGGGTCGGGGACGTCCAGCTCGTCGCACAGCGCGTGCCACACGTCCCGCGGCTCCACGCCGGCGTCGAGCGCCTGCTCCGCGGTGCGGCCGTCCAGCCGCGGCAGGACGAGCTCGTGCACCAGCGCCCGGCCGTGGGCGCTGCCGAGCACCTCGTCGACGAGCTGCCAGAACTCCCGGTACCGCACGGCGCCTCCCGTCGCTCCGCCGGGCGGACCACCGGACCGCCCCCGGCCGAGCGTACGTGCGCGGAGCGCCCGGCTCACACCGGCCGGCAGGGCGGCTGTCGGTGGCCCGCGCCAGAATGACGGGGTGACGCCACCCCCGCCGCCGGACGCCCCCACCGGCACCGACGTGCTCGACCGGTTCTCGGCGCCGACCCGGGACTGGTTCCGCGGAGCGTTCGCCGGCCCGACCGCGGCGCAGGCCGGCGCGTGGGACGCGGTGTCGACGGGACGGCACGCGCTGGTGGTCGCCCCGACCGGCTCGGGCAAGACGCTCGCGGCGTTCCTCTGGGCGCTCGACCGGATCGTCGCGGAGCCCTCCGGCGGCCCCGACGGCGCGCCTGACCCGGACGCCGACCCGCTGCAGCGCTGCCGCGTGCTCTACGTCTCGCCGCTGAAGGCGCTGGCCACCGACGTCGAGCGCAACCTCCGGTCGCCGCTGGTCGGCGTCCGGCAGGCCGCGACGCGGCGCGGCGTGACGCTCCCGGAGGTGCGCGTCGGCGTGCGCACCGGAGACACCCCGCCGAACGAGCGCCGGGCGTTCGCGACCAAGCCGCCCGACATCCTCATCACCACGCCCGAGTCGCTGTTCCTCGTGCTGACCTCCGGCGCGCGCGCCGGGCTCGCGGGCGTACGGACCGTCATCCTCGACGAGATCCACGCGGTCGCGGGGACCAAGCGGGGTGCGCACCTCGCGGTGTCGCTGGAGCGGCTGGACGCGCTGCTCGACCGGCCCGGCGGGCCCGGCCCCGCGCAGCGCGTCGGGCTGTCGGCCACCGTCACGCCGGTGGACCGCGTCGCCGCGTTCCTGTCGGGCGGGCGGCCCCCCGCGGAGGGCGGGCGCGAGGTGGTCGTGGTGCAGCCCCCGGCCACCAAGGAGATCCGGGTCGACGTCGTGGTGCCCGTGCCGGACCTCACGGACCTCTCCGCGCCGCTGCCCGACGACGGGTCCGGCCGGCGGCCCGGTGCCCCCGCGGGCGGCGACGGCGTCGCCCCGCTGGCACCGGGCGAGCGCGACCTCACCGGGCAGGCGGCGGCCGAGGGCGGCACCCGCCCCTCGATCTGGCCGCACGTGGAGGAGCGGGTCGTCGACCTGGTCGCGGAGCACCGGTCGACGCTGGTGTTCACCAACTCGCGCCGCGGCGCCGAGCGGCTGACCGCCCGCATGAACGAGGTGTGGGCGGAGCGCCAGGGCGAGGACGTGCCGGACCCCGGCACGCTGTGGGCCGCGCAGGTCACCGCCCAGTCCGGCACCGCCGTCGGCGTCGACGTGCGGGACGCCACGACGATCCTCGCCCGCGCGCACCACGGCTCCATGAGCCGTGCCGAGCGCACCCGGACCGAGTCGGAGCTCAAGGCGGGCCGGCTGCCCGCGGTCGTGGCGACCTCGTCGCTGGAGCTCGGCATCGACATGGGCGCGGTGGACCTCGTCGTCCAGGTCGGCGCGCCGCCGTCCGCCGCGAGCGGGCTGCAGCGCATCGGCCGTGCGGGCCACCAGGTCGGCGCCGTCTCCCACGGCGTGGTCTTCCCGACCTTCCGCGGGGACCTCGTGCCCGCGGCGGTGACGGCGCTGCGGATGCGGGCCGGCCAGATCGAGCCCGTCGCGGTGCCCGCGAACCCCCTCGACGTGCTCGCGCAGCAGGTCGTGGCGATGGTCGCCACCGAGGACTGGACCGTCCACGAGCTCGCCGCGGTCGTGCGCCGGGCGGCCCCGTTCGCGACGCTGGGTGACGCCACGCTGCGCGCGGTGCTCGACATGCTCGCGGGCCGGTACCCCAGCGAGGAGTTCGCCGAGCTGCGTCCCCGCATCCTCTGGGACCGCGCCACCGACGTGCTCAGCGCGCGACCGGGCGCGCTGCGCCTCGCGGTCACCAGCGGCGGCACCATCCCGGACCGCGGGCTGTACGGGGTCTTCCTCGCGTCGGGGTCGGAGACCGCCGACGTGCCGGTGGACCCGGAGCGCTCGGGCGGGCGGACCCGCGGCGGCAAGCGGGTCGGCGAGCTCGACGAGGAGATGGTCTACGAGTCGCGCGTCGGCGACACGTTCACGCTCGGGTCGAGCACCTGGCGCATCGAGGACATCACTCCGGACCGGGTGCTGGTCACCCCGGCGCCGGGGGTGCCGGGCCGCCTGCCCTTCTGGAAGGGCGACTCGCAGGGGCGCCCCGCGTCGCTCGGCCGGGCGATGGGCGCGTGGGCGCGCGAGGTCGCCGACCTGCCCGACGCCGACGCGCGTGCGCGGGTGCGGGAGGCCGGACTGGACGACTGGGCCGCGGACAACCTGCTCGGCTACCTCCGGGAGCAGCGCGCCGCGACCGGTGCGCTGCCCAGCGACGTCACCGTCGTCGTCGAGCGGTTCCGGGACGAGCTCGGCGACTGGCGCGTCGTCGTCCACTCCCCGTTCGGCGCCCGGGTGCACGCGCCGTGGGCGCTGGTGCTGGGGGCGCGGCTGCGGGAGCGGTTCGGCGTGGACGCCGCCGCCATGCACGCCGACGACGGGATCGTGCTGCGCCTGCCCGACGTGCTCGCCGCCGCGTCCGACCCCGTGGGCGACCTGCTCGGCTGGTCCGCGCCCGACGCGTGGTCGACGGACGGCACCGCGGCGAGCGCGCCCGGAGGCCTCGCGGACCCGGCACCGGTGGATGCCGGCGACCTGCTCATCGAGCCCGACGAGGTCGCCGACGCCGTCCGCACCGAGCTCGGCGGCTCCGCGATGTTCGGCGCCCGGTTCCGGGAGGCGGCGGCCCGCGCGCTGCTGCTGCCGCGCCGCCGGCCCGACCGGCGCCAGCCGCTGTGGCAGCAGCGCCAGCGGTCCGCGCAGCTGCTGAGCGTCGCGTCGCGGTACCCCGACTTCCCGATCCTGCTCGAGGCCGTGCGCGAGTGCCTCCAGGACGACTTCGACATCGACGCGCTCGTCGAGCTGATGCGGGACGTCTCGGCGGGGCGGGTGCGCGTGGTCGAGGTCACGACCACCCGGCCCTCCCCCTTCGCCCAGTCGCTGCTGTTCGGGTACACCGCCCAGTTCCTCTACGACGGCGACGCCCCGCTGGCCGAGCGGCGTGCGGCGGCGCTCACCCTGGACCCGACGCTGCTGGAGGAGCTGCTCGGCGGGGGCGGCGGGTCGCAGGTGGCGGACCTGCTCGACCCCGACGCCGTGCTGCGCACCGAGGCGGAGCTCACCGGCACCGACCCGGACCGGCAGGCGCGCACCGCCGAGCAGGTGGCGGACGTGCTGCGCCGGCACGGCCCGCTGCCGCTCGCCGGCGTCGAGGCCCGCACCCGGGAGGACGTCCGCGGCGAGGTGGCGGGCTGGCTCGCGGACCTGGAGCACGCCCGGCGGCTCATCCGGGTGCGGATCTCCGGCGTGAGCGGCGGCGACGCCGAGCAGTGGGCCGCGGTGGAGGACGCGGGCCGGCTGCGCGACGCGCTCGGCGTCGCCCTGCCGGTGGGCGTCCCGGAGGTGTTCACCGAGGTCCTGCCCGACCCGCTCGGCGACCTGCTGCGCCGGCACGCCCGCACGCACGGCCCGTTCACGGCGGCGCAGGCGGCGGCGCGGTTCGGGCTCGGCAGCGCCGTCGTGCAGTCCGCGCTGCGGCCGCTGGAGCGCGCCGGCGTCGTCGTCCAGGGCCGGCTGCGACCGGACGCCCTCGGCGGCGTCGGCGACGAGTACTGCGACGCCGACGTCCTGCGCACCCTGCGACGCCGGTCGCTGGCGGCACTGCGCTCGGAGGTCGAGCCGGTGCCCCAGGTGGCGCTCGGCCGGTTCCTGCCCGCGTGGCAGCACGCGACCGCCCGGGCCGACCGTCCCGCGCCGGGCGCCCTGCGCGGGGTCGACGGACTCGCGCGGGCCGTGGAGCAGCTCGCCGGCGCGGTCGTCCCCGCGTCGGCGCTGGAGTCCCTGGTGCTGCCCGCCCGCGTGGCGGACTACTCCCCGGCGCTCCTGGACGAGCTGACCGCCGCCGGCGAGGTGCTGTGGGCGGGTCACGGGACGCTCCCCGGCCGGGACGGCCTGGTCAGCCTGCACCTCGCGGGCACGGCCGACCTGACGCTGCCGCCGCTCGCCGCCCCGGACGACGACGACCCCGCCGCCGCCCACCTGGCCACCCCGCTGCACCGGGCGCTCGTGGCCGCGCTGCAGGGCGGTGGCGCGTACTTCGCCGGGGCGCTCGCCTCCCGGGTGGCGGGCGACCTCGAGGAGCCGGCGAGCCAGTCCGCGGTCGTCGACGCCCTGTGGGACCTCGTCTGGGCGGGGCTGGTCACGAACGACGGCCTCGCCCCGCTGCGGGCCCGGCTCGCCGGCGGACGGACGGCGCACCGCGCCCCCGCCGGGCCGGGGGCGTCCCCGCGGGCCCGCGCCCTGACCATGGGCCGCTACGGCGGGCGACCGGGCCTGCGCGGCTCCGGCCTCGGGCTGCGCAGCCCGGGTCTCGCCGGCGTGCCCGCGCCGGGCGTCCCCGCGGCGGGCGAGGGCGGCGGACGCTGGTCGATGCTGCCCCCGCGGGAGACCGACCCGACGCGGCGCGCGCACGCGCTCGCGGCGCAGCTGCTGGACCGGCACGGCGTGCTGACCCGCGCCGTGGCGCCCGCCGAGGGCATCTCTGGGCAGTTCGCCGCCGTCTACCGCGTGCTGGCCGCGCTCGAGCAGGCGGGACAGGTGCGGCGCGGCTACTTCGTGGAGCACCTGGGCGGCTCCCAGTTCGCGCTGCCCGGTGCCGTGGACCAGCTCCGCGCCGACGCCCGCACGCTGGAGCGGCTGGCCGAGCAGTCCGCGCCGCCCGACGCCGACCGGGCCGTCGCGCTGCTCGCCGCGACCGACCCCGCGAACCCGTACGGCGCCGCGCTCGCCTGGCCCGCGCGCGCGGACGCGTCGAGCGGTCACCGGCCGGGGCGCAAGGCGGGCAGCGTCGTCGTGCTGGTGGACGGGGAGCTCGCGCTGTACCTGGAGCGCGGCGGCCGCACCGTGCTGACCTTCACCGAGGACGACGACGTGCTGCGCCTCGCGACCGCACGCCTCGCCGACGCCGTGCGGGAGGGGCGGCTCGGTCGCGTCACGCTCGTGCGAGCGGACGGCGAGGAGCTGCTCGGCGCCTCGGGCACACCGCTCGGACGGGCGCTCGCCGCCGCCGGGTTCGGGGCCACGCCCCGGGGGCTGCGGCTGCGCGGTGCACGGTGACCGGCGAGGCGCCGCCCGCAGCGGGCGCTCCCCACCGCGGGCACAGCGGGCACAGGGGGCACAGCGGGCACAGGGGGCACCGCGGGCACCGGGGACACAGCCGGGGTCACCGGTGGCAGCACCGGCAGCACCGGGGGCACCGCCGTGCCTGAGGGCGACATCCTGCGCCGCACCGCCCGGAGGCTCGACGAGGCGCTCGCCGGCCGCGAGCTCGTGCGCGCGGACCTCCGCTGGCCGACCGCCGCCACCGTGGACCTCGTGGGGCGCACCGTGCTCGGCACCGCGTCGTACGGCAAGCACCTCCTGACGCGGTTCGACGACGGCCGCACCCTGCACACGCACCTGCGGATGGACGGGTCCTGGCGGGTGGCCCGCACCGGCACGCCCGGCGCTCGCGCGGCCGGCCCGGCCGTCCGGGCGGTGCTCGGCAACGCGACGTGGACGGCGGTCGGCGAGCTGATCGGGATGCTCGACGTCGTGCCGACGCGCGACGAGCACACCCTCGTCGGTCACCTCGGACCCGACCTGCTGGCCGACGACTTCGAGACGACGGGTCTGCCCGAGGCGCTGCGGCGCTGGGAGGCCCGCGGCGCGACCCCGGTGTGCGAGGTGCTGCTCGACCAGGCCGTCGTCGCCGGCATCGGGACGATCTACATGGCCGACTCGCTGTTCCTCGAGCGCATCTGGCCGTGGACCCCCGCCGACGAGGTGCCGGACCCCGGCCGGCTGCTGCGCGTCGCCCGGGCGATCATGCTCCGGTCCGTCGGCACCGCGCTCCCCAGCACGACGGGCGAGACGTACCGGGGCCGCACGACGTGGGTCCACGGACGCCTGCGCGAGCCGTGCCGCCGCTGCGGCGCACCGGTGCGCCGGGGGCTTGCGGGGGCCCCGCCGCGGGAGCGTCCGGCGTACTTCTGCGGGGTGTGCCAGCGCCCCGCGGCGCCCCACCGCTGAGCGCCCCGGACGCGACGACGCCCGGCCGTCCCGCCGAGCGAAGGGCGGGAGCGACCGGGCGTCGCGTGTGCATGGGGGTTCGTCCCCGCGGGTTCAGCCGACCGGTGCGAGCTCCGGGCGGTGGCGGGTCCAGGAGCTGTCCTGGCCGCCGAGCGCCGACGCGAGGTCGACGGGGACCGTGTCGGGGATCAGCAGACCCTCGGCGACGGCGATGCGGTCGCTCACCTCGCGCAGCACGAGCGACAGAGGTACGTCGAGCGCCTCGCAGATGCTGGCCAGCAGCTCCGACGACGCCTCCTTCTGACCGCGCTCGACCTCGCTGAGGTAGCCCAGCGAGACCCGGGCGGCGGAGGACACCTCGCGCAGGGTCCGACCCTGCCGCTGGCGGGCATCCCGCAGCACGTCACCGATCTCTCGGCGCAACACGACCATCCGGCGTCCTCCTCTCATGTCCCGATCCTGCTCCTGCCGCACCGCCGGGGCGCCCGCGGGCGCGGTCCGGACGAGTGCGACACCCTTGTGGCCCCGCGTGGGGAGGCTCCCACCGTACATGTCGCTGCCACGACGGGCAGCGCCGGGACGGGTGGACGGCCTGGTGTTCATCACGTGGGGTCCAACGTCGGTGCGGGGCCTCGTGTTCCCGGGTCGCCGGGCGCGGGCGCCTCCCGCACCACCCGGAGCGCCTCCGCGAGGACGGCGTCGCAGGTCGCGGCGCGGATCGCCGCGCGACCGCCCACCAGCGCGAGCGTGCGCACCACCGTGCCCGCGGGGGTCGCGACCGCGACGTGGACGGTCCCGGGTGAAAATCCGTCCTGCGGCTCCGGGCCGGCGACGCCGGTGGTCGCGAGCCCGACGTCGGCACCGAGCAGCGCGCGCACCCGCTCCGCCATCTGCCGGGCGACCTCGGGGTGCACCGCCCCGTGCGCGGCGAGCAGCTCCCGGTCGACGCCCAGCACCGAGCCCTTCACGTCCGTGGCGTACGCGACGACTCCCCCGCGCAGCGACTGCGACGCCCCCGGGACGTCGACCAGCGCGGCGGCGACCAGCCCGCCCGTCAGCGACTCGGCGACGGCCACCGTCCAGCCGCGGTCCCGCAGCGCCGCGAGCAGCCCGGCCGCGTGCCCGTCGCGGCGTCCGGACCCGTCGCTCATCGCGGCGACGTCACCGCCCCACCGTCCCCGCGGGGCGACGTCGTGCCCGTCTCGGCGGCGCGGCGGGCGGCGTCCGGCGACCCGCCCGCGGCGTGCTCCCGGTGGACCCGCACGGCGGTGCGCACGTAGTCGGCGCCGGTGACGAGCGTGACCACGACGGCCGCCCCCATGAGCACGGCGGCCACCACGTGCACCCACACCGGCAGGGAGCCGAGCGGCAGCAGGTACAGGCCGACGGCCAGCGACTGCAGCACGGTCTTGATCTTCCCGCCCCGCGAGGCCGGCAGCACCAGGTAGCGCAGCAGGAAGAACCGCATGGCCGTGATGCCGAGCTCGCGCACGAGGATCGCGGCCGTCACCCACCAGGACAGCTCCCCGAGCCACGACAGCGCCACGAGCGCGGTCCCGATCAGCGCCTTGTCCGCGATGGGGTCCAGCAGCTTGCCGAGGTCGGTCACCAGCCCGAGCCGCCGGGCCAGGTACCCGTCCACGCGGTCGGTCGCCGCGGCGAGGGCGAACAGCGCCGTCGCGACCAGGCGCCACACCACGTCCTCGCCGCCGTCCACCAGCAGCGCCCACGCGACGAACGGCACCACGACGATGCGCAGCACCGTCAGGACGTTGGCGACGTTCCACGGCGAAGGGCGGCTCACCCCGACAGCCTACGGGCAGCGGTCCCGTGCCTCCGAGCGCACCGCCCCGGCGCGCGGGTCAGCGCAGGTCGTCGGCGTCGTCGAAGTAGTCGACGGCCTCCGGGGGCTCCCCCGGCATCCGGCCGTCGGGCGCCGCGTACCGGTCGCCCTCGCCGGCGGCCTCACCCCCGGGCTCGCCGCGGAGCATCGCCAGCGTGCCGGGCAGGTCGTCGGGCGTCACGAGCACCTCGCGCGCCTTCGAGCCCTCGGACGGGCCGACGATCTCCCGCGACTCGAGCAGGTCCATGAGGCGGCCCGCCTTGGCGAACCCGACGCGGAGCTTGCGCTGCAGCATCGACGTCGACCCGAACTGCGTCGTGACGACCAGCTCCGCGGCCTGCAGCAGCAGGTCGAGGTCGTCGCCGATGTCCTCGTCGACCTGCTTCTTGGCGGGCGCCGCCGCGACGTCCTCGCGGTACACGGGCTTGAGCTGCTGCTTCACGTGCTCGACGACCGCGTGGATCTCCGACTCCGAGACCCAGGCGCCCTGCGTGCGCATCGGCTTGGCGGCGCCCATGGGGAGGAACAGCGCGTCGCCCTGCCCGATGAGCTTCTCGGCGCCCGGCTGGTCCAGGACGACGCGGGAGTCGGTGAGCGACGACGTCGCGAACGCGAGCCGGGACGGCACGTTCGCCTTGATGAGGCCCGTGACCACGTCGACCGACGGGCGCTGCGTGGCGAGCACCAGGTGGATGCCGGCGGCGCGCGCGAGCTGGGTGATCCGCTGGATCGACGCCTCGACGTCCCGCGGTGCCACCATCATGAGGTCCGCGAGCTCGTCGACGATCACGAGCAGGTACGGGTACGGCGCGATCTTGCGCTCGGAGCCGGGCAGCGGCTTCACCTTGCCGACCTTCACCGCGACGTTGAAGTCGTCGATGTGCTTGAACCCGAACATCGCGAGGTCGTCGTACCGCGCCTCCATCTCCCGGACCACCCACTCGAGGGCCTCGGCGGCCTTCTTCGGGTTGGTGATGATCGGGGTGATGAGGTGCGGGATGCCCTCGTAGATCGTGAGCTCGACGCGCTTCGGGTCGACGAGCACCATGCGCACCTGGTCCGGCGTGGACCGCATGAGGATCGACACGATCATGGAGTTGACGAAGGACGACTTGCCCGCGCCGGTCGCGCCCGCGACCAGCAGGTGCGGCATCTTCGCGAGGTTCGCCGTGACGTAGCCCCCCTCGACGTCCTTGCCGACGCCGATGACCATCGGGTGCTCGGAGCGCCGGGCCGCGCTCGACCGGAGCACGTCACCGAGCGACACGGTCTCGCGGTCGGTGTTGGGGATCTCGATGCCGATGGCGGACTTGCCGGGGATCGGCGACAGGATGCGCACGTCCGCGGACGCCACGGCGTACGCGATGTTCTTGCTGAGCGCCGTGACCCGCTCGACCTTGACGCCCTTGCCGAGCTCGACCTCGTACCGCGTGACGGTCGGCCCGCGCGTGAAGCCGGTGACCTGCGCGTCGATCTCGAAGTTCTCCAGGACGCTCGTCAGCGCCTCGACCACGCGGTCGTTCGCGGCGGAGCGGACCTTGTGCGGCGCGCCCTTCGCGAGGGAGTCCTCCGACGGGAGCGTGTAGAGCACGTCGCCGCCGAGCATCGGCTGCTCGCCGCGGGGCACGCCCGTCGGCGGCGGCGGCACGGGCTCGTGCGAGGTGGACACCGCCGTGACGGCCTGGGTCGGGGCGGTCCCGGGCGCGACCGGGGCGCCGCCCGCCGCCGGGCCGGCGTCGGGCGCGTCGAGCTCGTCCGGGTCGAGGACGGCCGTCGCCTCCTCCTCGCGGCGGCGCGCCTCGACGTAGGCCGCGCGCTCGAACGCCTCGTCGCCCACGTAGCCGTCGAGGCGGCCGTCGTCGGGGACGGGCGCGGCGGCGGCACGCCGCAGCCTCCCGAGCAGCCCGCGGCGGGTCGGCCTCTCCGGCTCCTCGACCGCCGTGTGGCCGGCGTTGATCACCAGGGGCGCGTCGTCGTCCTCGGGCTCCTCGTCGCGGTGGTTGCCCGTGAGGCGGTCGTACAGCGCCCGCAGCCGCGGCCCGATCTGGTTCACCGGGGTCGCCGTCACGACCAGCACCCCGAAGAACGCGAGCAGGACCAGCAGCGGCACGGTCGCCCACGCGGTCACGAGGCTGACCAGGGGCGTGCCGACCAGGTAGCCGACGATGCCGCCCGCGTCCCGGACCGCCTCGAACCCGCCCGACGGGGCCGGCAGGCCCTGCTGGACGTGCACCAGCCCGCAGGCGGCCAGCGTGATCGCGGTCAGGCCGATCGTGATGCGCGAGTTCGCCTGGTTGCGGTCGGGGTGCCGCATGAGCCGCACCGCGATGCCGACGAGCACCACCGGGACCGCAGCCGCGACGCGCCCGAACGTGCCCGCGACGACGACGTGCACCGCGTCGCCGGCCATGCCGTCGAGCCCCCACCACTCGCGCGCCGCGACGACGATCGCGAGCGCGAGCAGGAAGAACGCCGCGCCGTCGCGCCGCAGCGCCGGGTCGAGGTCGCGGGCACCGTGGCCGATGCGCCGCGCCGCGCCGCCGACGACGTGCGCGCACCCCATCCAGATCCCCCGGACCATCCGGACCGGCAGCGCGGGTCGGGGGGCGGGCGCGGGGCCGCGCGAGCCGGACGAGCGCCCCGCCGGCGCCGCGGCGCGGGCGCGCGACGACGGCGCAGCCGCACGGGTGGCGGTGGAGGACGGACGTGCGGCCATGTTCCTCACGGTAGCCGCGCCGGGGCGTCCGGCGCGGCAGGCGCCTCGGCGTGGCCCTCGTCGGACCCCGGCTGCGGGCTCAGAACGCGCCGAGGTCGGCCATCGCGGCGGAGATCCTCGGCGCGAGCGTGGCCGCGAAGGTCGGGGTCATGTGGTTGGTGTCCTTGTGGGTGACGACCCCCCCGACGACCGAGTGGCAGGTGTCCGGGTCGCAGAACGCGTCGTAGAGGTCGAGCGCCTCCAGCCGCGGGTCCTGCACGCCCTGCGCGGCGACCATCGCCAGGTCCGGGCCGACGAGCTGGTCGCGCGGCCGCGTGCACGGGTCGTCGGACGGTCCCGACGCCTCCACGCACTCCGGGACGGAGACGTCCCACAGCGGGACGTCGCTGACGACCAGCAGGCGGTGTCCGGCGTCGAGCCACTGCTGCCACGTCGCGCGGTAGGCGGAGACGACCTGCGCGTCCACCTCCTCGCCGAGGCCGCGGTAGCCCTGCGCCGCGCCCGAGGTGATGACCACCGAGGCGTCGAGGCCCGCCACGTAGTCGAACACCTGCGACTTCCAGGTGGTGCACGGCTCCTCGTGCTCGCGTGCGACCGGCGAGTCGAACTGCGGCAGGACGGGGCGGCACGAGGTCAGGAACACCTCGACGACCGCCATCCCCCGGTCGGCCGCGAGGGAGACGACGGGCGCCATGAGGTGGTTCGCGTGCGAGTCCCCGACCACCACGACGACTCCCCCGCCGGTGTCGCGCCCGACGTCGCAGCGCTCGACGACGAGCCCCGGGACGACGGCGCAGGTCCGGCGGAACCGGTCGTCACGCTCGGCGCGGGTGCCGAGGAAGTCCTCCTGGGTGTCGGCGGCGGCCTCCACCGGCCCGTAGTCGTCCCGGACGGTGTGGCTGCCCGGGCAGGACGCCCCGGGCAGCGCAGCCGCGGCGCCGAAGCAGGGCTCGTCGCCCGCGACCGCCCGGTCCACCACGCCGGCCAGGCTCGAGCCGTGGCGTTCGACCTGGGCGTTCGTGATGGCCACCGGCGCGAGGACCGCGCCGGCCAGCACCGCACTGGCCCCCACACCGGCCAGCACCACCCGACCCGACCGCCACCCCCGCGGCGACCACCGCCGCACCGGGTCCTCCACCCACCGCGTCGTCGCCCACGCCAACGGCACCAGCCCCGCGAGCACCACCAGCTTCTCCGCCCACCACAACGGACGACCCAGCACGTACGGCGCCAGCACCACCACCGGCCAGTGCCACAGGTACAGCGCGTAGGAGATCCGCCCGACCAGCTGCACCGGCGCCAGCTCCACCACCCGCGCCACCACCGACCCCTGCGGATACCCGAACGCGATCACCAGCACCGCACCGACCACCGGCACCACCGCCACCCACCCCGGGAACGCCGTCGCACCGTCCAGCACCACCGCCGACCCCACGACCAGACCCACCCCGGCCACCATCGCCACACCCGCCAGCACCGGACGCGCCGCCCGCCGCGCACCCAGCCCCAGCACCGCGACCAGACCACCGGCCACGAACTCCCACACGTGCGTCGGCGTCGCGTAGTACGCCACCACCTGATCGGCCGCCGTCCACCACACCGACACCACGAACGACACCGACCCCAGCAGCACCAGACCGGCCAGCACCACCCGCCGACCCGCCACACCCACCCGCGCCGCCACCGCCAGCAGCACCAGCAGCAACAACGGCCACACCAGGTAGAACTGCTCCTCCACCCCCAAGGACCAGTAGTGCTGCACCGGCGAGTCCGCGTTGTCCGCTGCGAAGTAGTCCACCGACCGCGCCGCGAACAACCAGTTCCCCGCGTACACCGCACTCGCCGCGACACCCGTCAGGAACTGCTCCCACAGGCTGCGCGGCACCACCACCACCGTCGCCACCGCCGTCACCAGCAGCACCAGCAACGCCGCCGGCAGCAGACGACGCACCCGACGCGCGTAGAACGGACCCAACCGGATCCCGCCCCCACGCTCCGCCGAACGCAGCAGGTGATCGGTGATCAAGAACCCCGAGATCACGAAGAACACGTCCACACCGACATAGCCACCCGTCAACCGCGACGGCCACAGGTGGAACACCACCACCAACGACACCGCCACAGCCCGCAACGCCTGGATGCTCGGCAGGAACGTCAACGCCCCCCGCACCCGCGCACGCCGCACCACCGGCCGCGCGGCAGCCACCTCGTTGAGCACCGCGGCAGGCTAGCAGCAGCTGACCGGCGCACCTGTCACGACAGGTGCGCCGGTCAGGGGCGTACGCGGGCCGGGGTCAGGCCTCGACGACCACCGGGATGATCATCGGCCGGCGGCGGAGCCGGTTCGAGACCCAGCGTCCCACGACGCGCCGCACGACCTGCTGGAGCTGCTGCGTGTCGACCGCGCCGGAGCGCGTCGCGTCCTCGAGCGCCGCCACGACGTCCGGGAGGATCGTGTCGAACACCGCGTCGTCCTCGGCGAACCCGCGTGCCTGGATGGTCGGCGTCGCGAGGACCTTGCCGTCCGTGGAGCTGACGACCGCGAAGATCGAGATGAACCCCTCGTCCGCGAGGATCCGGCGGTCCTTGAGGTCGGTCTCGGTGATGTGGCCGACGCTCGAGCCGTCCACGAACACGTACCCGCACGGCACCGCGCCGACGACGCTCGCGCGCCCGTCGACCAGGTCCACGACCACGCCGTCCTCGGCGAGCACGACCCGGTCCGCCGGGACGCCCGACTTCACGGCGAGCGCACCGTTCGCCACGAGGTGGCGGACCTCGCCGTGCACCGGCATCACGTTGCGCGGCCGCAGGATGTTGTAGCAGTACAGGAGCTCGCCGGCGCTCGCGTGGCCGGAGACGTGCACCTTCGCGTTCCCGCCGTGCACGACACGCGCGCCGAGCCGCGTGAGCCCGTTGATGACGCGGTACACCGCGTTCTCGTTGCCCGGGATCAGGGACGACGCGAGGATCACCGTGTCACCGGGGCCGACCGAGATCTTGTGGTCGTTGTTGGCGATCCGGGACAGCGCGGCCATCGGCTCGCCCTGCGACCCGGTGCACATGAGCACCAGCTCGTCGTCGCGCAGGTCGCCGAGACGCTTCGCGTCCACGAGGACGCCGTCGGGCACCTTGAGGTACCCGAGCTCGGCGGCGATCGTCATGTTGCGGATCATCGAGCGCCCCACCAGCGCGACCTTGCGGTCGTGCGCCGCGGCGGCGTCGAGGACCTGCTGCACGCGGTGCACGTGCGAGGAGAACGACGCGACGACGATCTTGCGGGCGGACGTGGCGAACACGCTGTCGAGCACCGGCCCGATCTCCCGCTCCGGGCTGACGAAGCCCGGCACCTCGGCGTTGGTGGAGTCGACCATGAACAGGTCGACGCCCTTCTCCCCCAGCCGCGCGAACGCGCGCAGGTCGGTGATCCGCCCGTCGAGCGGCAGCTGGTCCATCTTGAAGTCGCCGGTGTGCAGGACGGTGCCGGCGGGCGTCGTCACGGCGACGGCGAGCGCGTCCGGGATCGAGTGGTTCACCGCGACGAACTCGCAGGAGAACGCGCCGACCTGCTCGGTCTGCCCCTCCTTGACCGCGAGGGTCAGCGGGGTGATGCGGTGCTCCTTGAGCTTCGCCTCGACGAACGCCAGCGTGAGCTGCGAGCCGATCAGCGGGATGTCCTGCCGCAGGCGCAGCAGGTACGGGACGGCGCCGATGTGGTCCTCGTGCCCGTGGGTCAGCACGATGCCGTCGATGTCGTCGAGCCGGCCGGAGATGTAGTCGAAGTCCGGCAGGATCAGGTCGACGCCGGGCTGGTGGTCCTCCGGGAACAGCACGCCGCAGTCGATGACGAGCAGGCGACCGCCGTACTCGAGGACCGCCATGTTGCGTCCGACCTCGCCGAGGCCACCGAGGGCCACGATCCGCAGACCGCCCTCCGGGAGCGTGGGCGGGAGGGCGAGGTCAGGGTGCGGGTGGGACATTCTTCTCCTGGTCTGTCACTGCGTGGTGGCGAGGACGTCGGCGAGGCCCGCGGCGCGCAGTCCCGCGCGGACGACCTGGACGTCCTCGTCCGACGCGGCCACGTTCGGCAGCCGCAGGTGTCGGGACGGGATGAGACCGAGGGACCAGACCGCGGCCTTCGCCGCGACCGCCTGGAACCCCTGTCCGTTGAGCGCGTCGACCGCCGGTGCGATCGACAGGAAGACCTCGAGCGCGCGGGCGTGGTCCCCGGCGTCGTGGGCCGCGGTGATCGCGGCGAGCTGCGGGCCGGCCACGTGGCCGACCACCGAGACGATGCCGGCGGCGCCGTGCGCGAGGAACGGCAGCAGCAGCGAGTCGTCGCCGCTGTACCAGGCGAGCCCCGTCCGGGCGGCGGCCTTCGCGGCGGCGTACACGTCGCCGGTCGCGTCCTTCACGGCGACGACCCGGTCGTGCGCGGCGAGCGCGTCGAGCGTCGGCTGCGCGAGGCGGACGCCCGTGCGGCCCGGGACGTCGTAGAGCATCACGGGCAGCGGCGTGGAGTCCGCGACCGCGGTGACGTGGGCGACCACGCCGGGCTGCGACGGGCGCGAGTAGTACGGGCTGACCACGAGCAGGCCGTCGGCGCCCGCCTCCGCGGCCTGCTCCGCCATGCGCACCGCGTGGAGCGTGTCGTTGGAGCCCGCGCCCGCCACGACGGCCGCGCGGTCGCCGACGGCGTCGACGACGGCGCGCACCAGGTCGGCCTTCTCCGGCGCGTGCGTGGTGGGCGACTCGCCCGTGGTGCCGTTGAGCACCAGGCCGTCGTGCCCGTGGTCCACGAGGTGCGTGGCGAGGGAGACGGCGGCGTCCAGGTCGACCGAGCCGTCGTCCCGCATGGGCGTCACCATGGCGGTGAGCACCGCGCCGAACGGACGCGACGGGGTGGCGGGGAGCATGGGGTCACGGTACCGCCCCACACCCCCCGCCCGCGCTCCGCGTCCACCCGCTGCCGGGTCAGGACGGGTGCGCCGCCAGCCAGCCGGCCAGCCTGTCGGGGCGGTCGGTGATCACCGCGTCGACCCCCAGCGCCGCCGCGACGGCCCAGTGCTCGGGCTCGTCGAGCGTCCACACCATGACCTGCAGCCCGGCCGCGTGCAGCCGCGCGACCAGCTCCGGGTGCTGCACCAGCAGCGGGCCGTACGGGTTGCAGGTCACGACGCCCAGGCCGGTGCAGACCCGCACCAGCTCGTCCACGCCGTCCGGCACCTCGAACACCAGCAGGCCGCGGCGCAGCGCGGGGTCGGCCTCCGCGAGCGCCGCCACCGACTCCGGCCAGAAGCTCTGCCCGACCACCCGCCCGGTCAGCCCGGCCTCACGGATCGCCGCGGTGACGGGGCGCACCTGCTCGGTCGTCCACGCGCCCTTGAGCTCCAGCAGCAGCTCGATGCCCGGCCGCCGCACCAGCAGCTCCAGCACCTCGTCGAACGTCGGCACCCGCTGGCCCCGGTAGGCCGCGGCGAACCACGAGCCGGCGTCGAGGGCGCGCAGCGCGTCGAGCGGCAGCTCGGCCACGCTCCCCTGCCCGTCCGTGGTCGCGTCCACCGTGTCGTCGTGGATCACCACGACGTGGCCGTCCGCGGTGCGCTGGATGTCGATCTCGATGCTGTCCGCCCCGGCGCGCCACGCCGCCTCGAACGCCGCGAGGGTGTTCTGCGGGGCGACCGCCGAGTTGCCGCGGTGGGCGACCACGCGCGGGCGCGACACCAGCACCGCCGGCGCCCCGGCACCGGGGCCGCCCGCGAGGGCGACCCCGGTCCGGTCCTGCGACGCGTCGGTCACAGGTACGGCTCCACGTTCTCGCGGTACGCCGTCTCGATCTGCGGCGTCACCGAGGCGAACGCCTCGGCCGGGTCGGTGCCCTCGAGCACGATCTGCTCGATCGCGTCGGTGAGCAGCGCGTCGGCACCGGGCACGAACACGCGGATGTAGTCCTGCGCGCGGGCCTTCTCGGCGAGCTGGTCGACGGCGGTGCGGAACTGCGGGAACTGGTCGTACACGGCCTTCATGGTGTCGGACTCGACCGCCGAGGTGCGCACCGGCATGTAGCCGGTGGCCTGGGAGAACGTCGCGGTGTTCTCGGTGTTCGTGAGGAACTCCAGGAACATCGCCGCGGCGAGCTGCTCCTCCGGGGTGCTGGAGGACGAGATCGCCAGGCCGGTGCCGCCGGTCGGCGTGCCGCCGCCCGCCGGGCCGTCGGGCAGGTAGGCCGTGCCCACCTCGAACGACGCCGCGTCGAGCGCGCCCTTGAGGGAGCCCGTCGAGCCGATGGTCGACGCGATGAGGCCGGACGCGAAGTCCGCCATCGAGTCGTCCGCCGAGACCGTGGCGATCGCGTCGTCGCCGTGGAACAGGCCGCGCAGGAACTCCCCGCCCGCGAGCGCCTCGTCGGAGTCGAGGGTCACGTCGAACTCGTCGGAGTACTCGCCGCCCTGGCCCCAGATCATGTTCTCGAACCACCAGGCCGACCACGACGTGCCCAGGCTCAGGCCGAACGGCGAGCCGCCGTCGGGCACCTGCTCGGCGAGCGCGGTGCTCCACTCCTGGAGCTGCTCCCACGTCTCCGGGCCCTGGTCCGGCAGCCCCGCGGCCTCCCACATCGACTTGTTGTAGTAGAAGAGCGGCGTCGACCGGGCGTACGGCGCCGCCCAGTGCTGCCCGTCGTACTCGTAGTCGCCGTACAGGCCGGGCTGGAAGTCGTCGGCGTCCGCCTCGAGGTACTCGAAGACGTCGTCGAGCGGCATGATCTGGTCGTTCAGGTGGTACCGGAACCACCAGACGTCGGACGCGATGACCAGGTCCGGCTTCTCGTCCGTCTGCGAGGCGGCCTGGAACCGCTGCGCGACCTCGTCGTAGTTGGCGCCGGCGGTCACGAGGTTCACCGTGATGTCCGGGTTCTCGGCCTCGAAGGCCTCGATGAGCTGCTCCTCGACGGCCTGCGACTGGCCGGGGTGGTTCGACCACCAGGTGATCTCGGACGCCGGCTCGACCTGCGACCAGTCGGTCGAGTCGGCCGAGGCCTCGCCGGACGAGCCGGCGCCCACGGCGGGGCCGCCGCAGGCGGTCAGGGCGAGCGTGGCGCCGGCGACGGCAGCGGCCAGTCCGACGGTGACGCGGCGGTCACGCAGGAGGCTGCGGGGGTGGGACACGTGAGTGCTCCTTCAGGGGGTCGTGCACCGGGGGCCGGTGCTCGGGGGACGGGCGCGCAGGGGCGCACCCGCCGGTCAGGGGGGTGGGGGGTGACGGGCGGCGCGACGGGCTCAGCCCGTGACGGCGCCCGCGGTGAGGCCGGCGACGAGCCGGCGCTGGAGGAGGAGGAAGACGAGGAGGATCGGCAGCGTCACGACGGTGGTGGCGGCCAGCAGCACGCCCCAGTTGGTCATGCCGTCGATGTTCTGCAGCAGGGTCAGGCCGATCGGCAGGGTCATGCGGTCGGCCCGGTCGATCACGAGGAACGGCCACAGGTAGTCGTTCCACTCGGTGACGACGGACACGAGCGTCACGGCCGCGATGGTCGGCGCGCTCATCGGCACGACGAACCGCCACAGGCGCCGCCAGTGCCCCGCGCCGTCCAGCTCCGCGGCCTCGAGGATCGACCCGGGGAGCGTGAGGAAGTGCTGCCGGAACAGGAACGTGCCGAACGCGCTCGCCAGGCCCGGCACGAGGATGCCCTGGTAGGTGTTCAGCCAGCCGAGGCTCGCCACCAGGGTGTAGTTCGGGATGATCGTCACCTGCGGCGGGATCATCAGGGTCGCGATGACGAGCCCGAACACGACCTTCTTGAATGGGAAGTCGAGGAACACCAGGGCGTAGGCGCAGGCCAGCCCGAGCACGACCTTGAGGCCCGCCCCGACCACGGTGATCCCGATGCTGTTCGCCAGCAGCCGGCCGAGCGGCACGGTGCTCGCCGCCTGCGCGTAGTTCTCGAGGCTCGGCGCCTCCGGCAACCACTGCAGCGGCACCTGGTAGAGCTCGCCCGACGACTTGACGCTCGCGAGCAGCATCCACACCAGCGGGGCACCGAGCACCACCGTGGCCAGCACCATCGTCAGGTAGCCCGCCACCGGAGGACGCCGGCGGCGGCCCGGCCGGGACCCCTGGGGCGTGGGGCGGGGCCGACCGCCGGCCGGCGGCTCGGCGTCCGGCGCGGCGGACGTGCCCGGTCCCCCGGGCGCGGGGGTCCGGCGCGGGTCGCCCTCGGCCACGGGGCGGCGGGTCGTCAGGACGCTCATGCGTAGTGCACCTTCCGCTGGACGAACCGCATCTGCACCGCCGTGACGGCGAGCAGCACGACGAACAGCACCGTCGCGACCGCGGACGCGTAGCCGGCCCGGCCGTTGACGAAGCTCTCCTGGTAGACGGAGTACATGAGCGTCGTCGTCGACCCGAGCGGACCGCCCTGGGTCATGGCCTTGATGAGGTCGAAGGACTGCAGCGACGCGAGCATCATCGTCACGAGCAGGAAGAACGACGTCGGCGTGAGCAGCGGGAGCACGATCGACCGCAGCGTCCGCGCCGGGGACGCCCCGTCGAGCGCCGCCGCGTCCCTGAGGTCCTGCGGCACCGACTGCAGCCCGGCCAGGTAGATGAGCGCGACGTACCCGAGGTTCTTCCAGAGGTACACCACGATCACCATGACCAGCGGCCAGGGGCGCTCGGTGTACCACTGCGGGGAGCTCGCCCCGACCCAGCTGAGCACCTCGCGCATCAGGCCGTAGCGCGGGTCGAAGATGAACAGCCAGAGGATGCCCACCGCGAAGCCGGACAGCACGTACGGCGCGAACGCCACCGTCCGCGCGAACCCGCGGCCGCGCAGCCGCTGGTTCAGCAGCAGCGCCAGACCGAGGCCCAGCACCATCGCGCCGCCGACGGTCGCGACCGTGAACACCACCGTCGTCCCCGCGACCTGGGCGAAGCCGCGCGAGGTGAACAGCTCGACGTAGTTGCCGAGCCCGATCTGGCGGGCGACCGGGGAGCCGAGGTTCCACTGGAGGGTGGACAGGTAGAACGACTGCACCAGCGGCCGGTACACGAAGACGAGCAGCAGGGCCACGTTCGGCCCGGCGAGCAGCAGGAACCAGAGCAGCGCCGACCGTCGGCGGCGGGAGCGCAGGGCCCCGGTGCGCGCGACCGTCGCGCGGGCCGGCGCGGCGGCCGGCGGCGGGGCGAGGACATCGGCAGTGGTCACGAAGGAGTCCGTATCGGGTCGGGATCAGGTCACGGCCCGCGCCCTTGCGGCCCTCGCCACTCTGCGTCGTGCCCCACCGCCGGCGACAGGGGTCCGCGCCGACGTTCGGCCAGCCTTGTCCCCCCGTTCACCTGCGGCGACGGGCGTCCACCCGCCGGTCAGTCCGGCGCCGCCGGCGGCGCGGCGTCCTACTCTCGGCTCGTGCGTCCCCGATCCCGCCTGCTGCGCCGGCCCGTTCGCGCGCGCACCGGGGCCCCCGATCCGGCCGTGCGCGCCGCCGTGCGGACCGCGCTGTCCGTGTCGCTCGCCACCGGGCTGTACGGGGTGTCGTTCGGGGCGCTGTCCGTCGCCGCGGGGCTGGACGTGCCGCAGACCATGGCCCTGAGCCTGCTGATGTTCAGCGGCGGCTCGCAGTTCGCCGCCGTCGGCGTGCTGGGCGCAGGCGGCGGGGTCGGCGCCGTGGTCGCGACCGCCGGGCTGCTGGGGGCGCGCAACGGGCTCTACGGCGTGCAGGTCGCGCCCCTGCTCGGCGTGCACGGGTGGCGCCGGCTGCTCGCCGCGCACCTCACCATCGACGAGTCCACCGCCGTCGCCACCGCCCAGCCGGGCCCGGCGTCGACCCGCGCCGGGTTCTGGTGGACGGGCGCCGGGGTGTTCGCGCTGTGGAACGCCTTCACCCTGCTCGGGGCGCTGCTGGGCGACGCCCTCGGTGACCCCCGGCGGTACGGCCTCGACGCGGCCGCCGGCGCGGCGTTCCTCGCCCTGCTCTGGCCCCGCCTCGCCGGGCCCCGGACCCGGACCGTGCGGGTGGTGGCCGTGGCGGCGGCGGTGACCGCGCTCGCGCTGACACCCGTCGTCCCGGCCGGCGTGCCCGTGCTCGCGGCGGCTGCGCTGGCGGTCGTGGTCGGCGTCCTCGGGGACCCCGACGGGGAGGGCCCCGGCGCCCGCGGCGGCGGCGGCGCGGACGGGGACTCGCGCGGGTCCGGCGGCCGGCCCGGAGGCGTGTCCGGTGCGACGGCCGGCGGCGGGTCCGGCGGTGCGGCTGCGGGGCGCGGACTGCCCGACGGGACCGTGGGGCCGGTGGTGCAGCCGTGAGCCGCCTCACCGTGTGGGTGGCGGTGCTCACGTCCGCCGCCGTCGTGCTGGCGACGAAGGTCGCCGGCCACCTGCTGCCCGCCCGCGTGCTCGCCCGCCCCCGCGTCACCCGGACCGCCGCGCTCGTCACCGCCGCGCTGCTCGCCGCCCTGGTCGCCGTGCAGGTCGGGACCACCGACGGCGTGCTCATCCTCGACGCCCGGCTCGTGGCGCTCGTCGTGGCCGCCGTGGCGCTGCTGCTGCGGGCGCCGTTCGTCGTCGTCGTGCTGCTCGCCGCGGCGACCGCCGCGCTGCTCCGCTACCTCGGGGTGCCCTGACCCGCGTCGGACGGCGACCGGGCGCGTCAGACGGCGACCGGGGCCTTGATGGCCGGGTGGTGCTGGTAGTCCTCGACCACCACGTCGTCGAACGAGTAGTCGAACAGGGAGTCCGCGCGCCGCAGCCGCAGCGTCGGGAACGGGTACGGCTCGCGCGTCAGCTGCTCACGCACCTGCTCGACGTGGTTGTCGTAGATGTGGCAGTCGCCGCCGGTCCAGATGAAGTCCCCCGGCTCCAGGCCCACCTGCTGCGCGACCATGTGCGTCAGCAGCGCGTACGAGGCGATGTTGAACGGGACGCCCAGGAACAGGTCCGCGGAGCGCTGGTAGAGCTGGCAGGACAGCCGGCCGTCCGCGACGTGGAACTGGAAGAACGCGTGGCACGGCGCCAGGGCCATCGACGGGATGTCCGCGACGTTCCACGCGGAGACGACGTGACGCCGCGAGTCCGGGTCCCGCCGCAGGTTCTCGAGCAGCTGGGCGAGCTGGTCGACCGTGCCGCCGTCCGGCGTCGGCCACGACCGCCACTGCACGCCGTACACCGGCCCGAGCTCGCCGTCCGCGTCGGCCCACTCGTCCCAGATGCGCACGCCGTGCTCCTGGAGCCAGCGCACGTTCGAGTCGCCGCGCAGGAACCACAGCAGCTCCCCCACCACCGAGCGGAGGTGGACGCGCTTCGTCGTCACGAGGGGGAACCCCTCCGAGAGGTCGAAGCGCATCTGGTGCCCGAAGACGCTCCGCGTGCCCGTGCCAGTGCGGTCCGCCTTCGGCGTGCCGGTGTCCAGCACCAGCGCGAGCAGGTCCTCGTAGGGCGTGCGGGTCACGGCGCGGTGCTCGACGGTCATGCGGGCCATCGTAGGCGCGGCCACCGACGCCCCGGGAGCGGCACGCGGCCGGCCCGCCGGGTGCCCGACGGACCCGCCACAGGCCCGCACACGGGTCTGCGACCGTACCGGCGCGAGGGGCTGGTGCGGCTCACCGTCCTCCCGGCACGGGACCCGGTCACCGCCCCTCATGAACCGCACGTGCGACCCGAGGTCGTCCCGCCACGGGGCCCGACCCCGCCCCCGGAGCCGCACGTGTGCCCACGCGCCGCCCCGCGCGCCCCGCGCTCCCCGCCGCAGCGGCACCGCAGCGGCGTCGCGGCGGCGTCGCGGCGGTGGCGCAGCGGCGTCGCGGCGGTATCGCAACGGCGTCGCGAGCGCCCCTACCGGAGCGGCCCGTCCCACGCGGGGAGGTCGACCGCCGGGGTGCGCACGGCCGTCGCGGAGGCGATGCCGTCGACCACCGCCAGCTCGAGCGCGTGCGCGGCGGCCGCCTGCAGCTGCACGAGGGCCACCACGCGCTCCGGCCGGGACGCGGGCAGCGACACCTGGCCCGTCGCGAGCGAGAACACCGTGTCCCCGTCGACGAGCGTGTGGACCGGGTCGAGGGCCCGCGCCAGCCCGGCGTGCGCCGCCGTCGCCGTGCGTGACGTCTCCGCCGGGTCGAGGGCCGCGTTCGTCGCGACCACGGCGATCGTCGTGTTCAGGGGTGCGGGCGGGCCCTGGGGCCCGGGGAGCCGCGGCGCCACGGGGCTTGCGCCCGGTCCGGCTCCGGCCGGACCCGAGGCGTCGGTGGAGACCGTCGGCGGCCCGGCGGGCGCGCCGGCTGCGTTGACGACCGCGAGCGCCCCGACGACCACGTGGTCCCACGGCGGCGGCAGCCGGACGGACGCCGTCCCGACGCCGCCCTTGCGTGACTGCATGGCGATCGCCGCGCCGGTGCCCGCCCCGACCGTGCCGCGGTCGACCGGGCCGTGCTCCGCGGCAGCGGCGGCCGCGACGGCTGCCTCGTACCCCATCGCCTCGTCCGGCCGGGCGTCGAACCTCCCGCCGCGGCCGAGGTCGAACACGGCCGCCGCGGGCACGATCGGCACGACCTCCCCGGGCGATGCGCCGACGCGGTATCCCCGGTCGTGCTCGGCGAGCCACCGCTGCACCCCGTGCGCCGTCACGAGCCCGAACGCCGATCCGCCCGTCAGCACCACGGCGTCGGCCGTCGGGACGAGGGTGCGGGGATCCAGCGCGTCGGTCTCGTGCGTGCCGGGTCCGCCCCCCCGCACGTCCACGCCGGCGACGGTGCCGGCCGGCGGCAGCACCACCGTCACGCCGGTGAGCCAGCCGTCACCCGCCCGCGTCACCTGCCCCACCCGGACACCCGTGACATCCGTGATGCTGCCCGAGGACGTGGCGGCCCCGCCGTCGCCGCGGGGCGGAGCGGGAGCGGCGACGGGCGCCGCCGGGGAGTCCTCGGTGGCGCGCGCGGGGCGGGAGTCGTCGGGCGCGGCTGCCTGCGCTGACTCGGTCATGGCTCCACCGTGCCACGTGCGCCGACCCGGCGTGCCGGACGTCGCTGGGGCGGACGCGGACGACGCCGGGCGACAGCGCCGGACGACGACCCGGCCGCGGCTGAACCGTCGGTGCACGGCGCCGTCCCGCGACCCTCCCTCGCACCCCGGGCCGCGGTGTCACGCGGACCAGCCACCCCGTCCGGGCCGCTGTGTCACGCGGACCAGCCACCCCGTCCGGGCCGCTGTGTCACGCGGACCAGCCACCCCGTCCGGACCGCGGTGTCACGCGGACCAGCCACTCCGCCCGGGCTGCGACGTCAGGAGGGCCTGCCAGCGCCTGTCCCGCTCGTCGACCACTCGCTGGGGGCACCGGTCAGCCGACCACGGCGTGCAGCACCGCGAACCCCGCGGCTCCCGCTGCGACGGCGACGGGCAGCCGGATCAGCAGCGCCCGGTGGCCTCCCCTGCGACCGAGCAGCGCGACCAGCAGCCCGGCGACGAGGGCGAAGACCAGTGCCTCGTCCGGGCGGCGCAGCACCACCAGGTAGGTCACCAGCGCCTCCGCGAGCCAGCAGCCGGCGAGCAGCGCCGCGCCGGCACCCGCCCACCGCGGGTCACCGGACCGGGTCCTGCGCCACAGCGGACCCGCTATGCCGAAGACCGGGCCGCCGATCACACCGGCGATGCTCCACAGCAGGATCGACGCCGAGCCGACCGCGAACCCCCGGAGGTCTGCGGCCACGTAGTACCCGGCGACCTGCGCGGCGCAGGTCAGGAGACCGGCCAGCGCTGCGGTGGCCGACCGGCGGGCCGTCGCGCCGACGAGGAACGGCGCGACGAGCCAGGGGCTGACGGCGTTGGCGAGCCCCTGGAACGGGGTGTCGCCGAGCAGTGTCTGCCCGAACGAGGTGAGCGCCCCGGCGAGCAGACCCGCGGCGACCGCGAGGGCGAGCGCGGCGGGCCACCCCACCGTGCGGAGGGCACCGGAGGGCTGGGCGGCGGAGGGCTGGGCGGCGGTCGCGGGGGCGTGCGGGCTCGTGGTCGTCACGCCCCCATCCGACCGCACGGGGGCACGCACGTCGTCCGACCTCGGCCGGACAGCGACCGACCGGGCTTCCCACCGCAGGCGTACGAGCCGAGCCCGTCCAGGAGGGCGGCGGTGGCCGGCGGCGGCCACCGTCCGAGCGGGAACCCGACGCGGACACCTGTGGTCGGTCTAGAAGGGTGGCGGTGACGGCCACGGGTCCCTCGGCGGCGGGTGCAGGGCGAGCGCGGGGTCGAGGCCGGGCACGCAGCGGTACCGGTGACCGGTCGGCGTGAGCCACTCGAACACGCCGGGGCGCACCTGGCGCAGGACGAAGCCTCCGTCGGTCTTCAGCCGGTGGTCCCGCCGGCACAGCGGGCCGAGGTTCCCGGCCCCCGTCGAGCCGAGCGCGGGTCTCTCGTCCGGATCGCTCCCGGGCCGGGCGTGGAACTCGAGCGTGTGGTCGAGGTCGCAGGACTCCGCCGGCACGCCGCATCCCGGCCGGGCGCAGGTGCGGTCGCGCGCGACGACGTGCTCGGCGAGCTCCGTCGTGGGTCGGTAGCGGGTCCGGCCCAGGTCGAGCACCGCGCCGGACAGCGGGTCGGTGACGAGCCGCCGCCAGACCCCTCCCGCGGCGAGGGCCCGGGCGGTCCCGGCGTCGACCGTTCCGCAGCCGGCGAGGTGCGCCGGCTCGTCGTCCTCACCCATGAGGGTGCTCAGCGGGACGGTGACGCGGATCTGGGCGCTGCCCCGTCGCGCCGGGCACCGCGGTCGACCGTCCGGGTTCGGGTCGTCCGGTCGTGCGCCGGTTCCCGCGGATCCCGGTGACGACTGGACCGCGGTCCGGTCGTCCGGCTCGGCACACGCGGTGTGCAGGACGAGGTCCACGAGACCGTCCGCGCGGAGCTGGTCGAGCGTGCGCGGGTCGCCGGCACCGCGAGCCGTCCGCGCCGCGGCCCCGAGCACGGAGTCCAGCCGCATCGCGTCAGCGGCCGGCAGCACCGCCCAGAGACCGGCCATGCCGTCGGGCAGCGCCCGGGGCCGGTCGACCCGCCGTCGGGTCCGCGCGAGTTCGCGCCGTGCGGCGGCGTCGCGGGCGTCCACGGCGATCGCCGCACGCTCGACGTCCGCGCGGAGCTGGGCGGCGGTCCGGGAGTGCGCCCGGGTGAGCACCGCCTCCTGGACGTCCAGGGCGACCACGAGCGGGAACTCGTCGAGCCGGTCGACGAGGACGCGGGCGCGGACGGCATCGAGGTCACCGCGAGCGAGGGCGTCACCCGTGGCCCCGAGGTGGTGGCCGAACGCGCGCCCGTCGCGGACCAGGCGGCCGGCCGCGCGTGAGGACCACGAGAGCCTCATCGCGAGCTCGTCGCCCGCGACGGACGCCTCGGCCGGCGGGCGCGTGAGGCGCGACCACGGCGGGTTCATCGACGGCCGCTCGGCCAGCAGAGCCGCGTACCGCGCCGCCACGGCGTGCGCCCAGGAGGTGAGGCGCACGGCGGCGGCCGTGAGCTCGACGAGGCCGTGGTCGGAGACGCCGTCCGGGTCCAGGCCCGCCAGGAGCGCGGCGAGCTCGGGCCCCGGGGCCATCGCCGCGACCGGTGGGTCGGTGGCCGGGAGCACCGCCGCGTCCCTCTCCCCACCTGCCCCCGGCCGGAACGGGAAGCGCGCCACGGGGTCGAGCACGGGGACCGTCGGAGGAACGGCCGCGGCCGGACCCGCAGGCGTCCCCGCGCCATGGGCGCCGGTGCCGGACCGACCGCGCGCGCGTCCGCCGTCCGGCACGAGGGCGCGTGCGCGGGACGAGGGGCGGGCGGACGGGTCGGCCAGCGGGATGCCGCTCGCGGTGCGGACCGACACGTCCACCCGCCGTGCCCGGACCGACCGCAGGACCCGGCTCCGAGGACCCGTGGCGCGCCCCGGCGCACCTCCCGGGGGGACACGCCCGCCACCGGTGCCGGGCGGAACCCCCCGCGCACCGACATCACGCCGGAGCACCCCGCGACCACCCGCGCCGCCCGCGCCACGGGTGGTCCGCGCAGGGCGGTCCGGAGCGGATGCCGTCCGCGCGCCGGCGGTCCCGGGCACGCCGCCGACGGTCCCGGGCAAGCCGGCGGTCCCGGGCGCGCCGGTCGAGGCACGCCGCGCACGCGCCGCCGGAGCGCGTCCTCGCAGGTCAGATGGCATACGGCGACGCTACCGGCGACCCCCGACACCTCCCGCTCCCCCTCCACAGCCGAGCCCGAGCCGCCACCTGTGGAGGACCGCACGGACCGTGGCTGCCCCACGCCCGACACCCGCGCGGCGGCTCGCAGGGGGTCCCGCAGGTGCCCGCGCGTCCCTCCGGATCCACACTGGACGCATGACGACCTCCCCGCTGCCGCCGTACGTCGCGGCGCACACGCCGACCGGCCTGCTGATCGGCGGCGAGTGGCGCCACGCGCGCGGCGGGGGCACGTTCCCGGTGGTCGACCCGTCCACCTCGGACGTGCTGTTCGAGGTCGCCGACGCGACGCCCGAGGACGGGCTGGCGGCGCTCGACGCGGCGCACCGCGCGTTCCCGGCGTGGCGCGAGGTCGCCCCGCGCACCCGCTCGGACCTGCTGCGGGCGGTGTTCGACGCGATGACGGCGCGGGCGGAGGACCTGGCGGCGCTGATCACCGCGGAGGGCGGCAAGCCGTTGGCGGAGGCGCGCGCCGAGGTGCAGTACGCCGCGGAGTTCGTGCGCTGGTACTCGGAGCAGGCGGTGCGCCTGGACGGCCTCGCGCGTCGCGCACCGGCGGGCACGCACCACCAGCTCGTGCTGCGCCGCCCCGTCGGCCCCGCGCTGCTCATCACGCCGTGGAACTTCCCGATCGCGATGATCACCCGCAAGGTCGCGCCGGCCCTGGCGGCGGGCTGCCCGGTCGTCATCAAGCCGGCAGGGCTGACTCCGCTGACGACGGCGTACTTCGCGGAGCTGGTGCGCGCGGAGCTGGACGCCCGGGACCTGCCGACCGGCGTGGTGAACGTGGTCCCGACGTCGTCCTCGGCGGCGGTGACCGGACCGGTGATCGCCGACCCGCGGCTGCGCAAGCTCTCGTTCACCGGGTCCACGGAGGTCGGGCGGACGCTGCTCAAGCAGGCCGCGGACGGCGTGCTGCGGACGTCGATGGAGCTCGGCGGCAACGCGCCCTTCCTGGTGTTCGAGGACGCCGACCTGGACCTGGCCGTGGAGGCGGCGGTGCAGGCGAAGATGCGCAACGCCGGCCAGACCTGCGTCGCGGCGAACCGCTTCCTGGTGCAGGAGCCGGTCGCGGCCGAGTTCACGGACCGCCTGACCGCGGCGTTCGAGCGCCTGGTCGTCGGCCGCGGGACCGACCCGGACGTGACCGTCGGCCCGCTGATCGAGCGCTCCGCGGTGGACCGGGTCGACGAGCTCGTGGCGGACGCCGCGGACGCCGGGGCGCGGGTCCGCACCGGCGGCGAGCGCCCCGGCGGGCGCGGGTACTTCTACCGGCCGACCGTGCTCGACCGGGTGCCGGAGGACGCCCGGGCGGTGCGCGAGGAGGTGTTCGGCCCCGTGGCGCCGGTGGTGACGTTCGGCTCGGAGGACGACGGCGTCCGGCTGGCGAACGCGACCGAGTTCGGCCTGGTCGCCTACGCGTGCACCCGTGACGTCGGCCGGGTGATGCGCCTGGCCGAGCGCGTCGAGACGGGGATGCTCGGGATCAACCGCGGGATGGTGTCCGACGCGTCGGCCCCGTTCGGCGGCGTGAAGTCCTCGGGCATCGGCCGCGAGGGCGGCGAGGCCGGCATCGAGGAGTACCTGGAGCCGCTGTACGTGGCATTGTGAGGCGCCATGAGCCCCCTCACCTCCGCGACGTCCGACGTGTCCGTGCGCCCCGCGATCCCCGGCGACGAGACCGCGATCGCCGCGGTGCAGCTCGCGGCCTGGCGCGCGACGCACGCCGAGACGCTGGGCGCCGAGGTGCTGGACGCGGTCGACCCGGCGCGTCTCGCGGCGCAGTGGCAGACCGCGATCGCGAGCCCTCCGGGGCGCGGGTACCGCGTGCTCGTGG
Source organism: Cellulomonas olei (assembly GCF_039548315.1). Lineage (NCBI taxonomy): Bacteria > Bacillati > Actinomycetota > Actinomycetes > Micrococcales > Cellulomonadaceae > Cellulomonas > Cellulomonas olei. The sequence continues at coordinate 16,913 of NZ_JBCLVN010000042.1, read as the reverse complement.
CGATGCACGGGCCGCGGCTCGTGGGCTTCGCGTCCGTCGCCCCGGTGGTCGCGCCGCCGGACTCCGGTGACGACACCCCCGGCGGCGAGATCCTCGCGCTCGAGGTGGAGCCGTCCGAGCGGCGCCAGGGTCACGGCTCGCGGCTGCTCGCCGCGGTCGTGGACCTGCTGCGGGACGAGGACCGCGCGACGTCCGTCCAGACCTGGGTGATCCAGGGCGACGCCGCCCGGGAGCAGTTCCTGGGCTCCGCGGGTCTCGGCGACGTCGGGGGACGCCGGGTGCTCGGCGAGCAGGACGACCCCCGCGAGATCACCGAGCACCTGTGGGGTGCCGCGATCTGACGGCGCCGGCGCGTGCCGCGGCGCGCGGCTCGACGCACGGCGCGGCACGCGGCGATGCACCCGCACCCGCACCCGCACAGCCTGCTCACCCGCCCGCGCGCCCGTCACCCTCCCGTGGCGCACGGCGGGTGTCCGGGTGGACGTCCCGGTGAACGGTGCACGAACATGTGCCGTCGTCGCAGGTCGGGGCCTCATGCCGGTCCGCGCGGCGACGATCGTGCAGGCGTGGCCCCTCCCCCGACGCTCGCCGCCTGGCGGCGGGTCGACCGTGGTCGCGCGCTCGCCGACCTCGCGTCCGAGCCCGTGGTCGTCTCGCCGACCGATCCCTGCGAGGCCGTCGACGTCGGCTTCCGCACCCGCTGGACCGTGTCGTCCGTGCTGGTGGCGCCCCGTGAGCCGGGCGGACCGCACGGCATGGTGGCGCGCAAGGACTTCCTGACGACGATGACGGGCCGCTACGGCTTCGGCCGGTCGCTGTGGGGGCGCCGGCCGGTCGCGGAGGTCGCCCGCTGGGACGCCCCGCGGGTACCGGTGTCCGCGTCGCTCACGGAGGCCGCCGAGCGGCTCGCCCAGGGCGACGGCTACTCCGACATGGTGGTGCACGGCCCGGACGGCGAGCCCGTGGGCGTGCTCGACCCGACGACGCTGATGGAGGCGCTGGCCGCGGAGCTCGCGCACGAGGCGTCCCACGACCACCTGACCGGTGTGCCGTCACGCGCCTGGTTCGTCGACGGCCTGCGGGACCTCTGCGGCCGGGCGCGCCGCGGCGAGGGGGCCGTGGTGCTCGCCTTCGTCGACCTGGACCGGCTGAAGGAGGTCAACGACTCCCTGGGCCACGCGGCCGGTGACGCCCTGCTCCACTCGGTGGCCGGCAGGCTGGCGGCGGCCGCGCTGCCGGGGGACGTCGTCGGACGTCTCGGGGGCGACGAGTTCGCGCTCGCCCGGTTGCTGGAGCCGCAGACCGCCGCCGCGCCGTGGCGGGCGTCGGCGCTCGGGCTGGGCGAGGTGCTGCGGGCGACGCTCGCCGCGAGCGACCCCGCGCTGCCCGCCGCGGCGCACTCGCGGGCGAGCGTCGGACTGGCCGTCGGGGCCGGGCCGCTCGTGGACAGCGACCGGCTGCTGCGGGAGGCGGACCTGGCGATGTACGGGGCGAAGAAGGCCGGCGGGGACCGCGTGCGGCTCGCGGGCGCCGACCTCGGGACCGTGACGGCACGGGTCCCGAGCCAGGGACGCTGCCCGGACGGCGACCGGGGGCGCGCGGTCGGCGCCTCGGTGTGGCACGGGCTCGAGGTCCACTACCAGCCCATCGCCCGGACGGCGGACGGCGTCGCCCGCGAGGTCGAGGCTCTGCTGCGCTCCCGCGACGACGACGGCGCGCTCGGCGGCCCCGCGGAGCCCCTCGCCCGGGCCGCCGGCGCGGGTCGCGCCCTGGACCTCGACCTGTGGGTGCTGGCGGAGGCGTGCCGCGACCTGGCGGGGTGGCGGACGGCGCTCGGCGACCGGGCGCCGCAGACGGTCAACGTCAACCTGTCCCCCGCCGCCCTGGACGAGCCCGGGCTCGCCGACCGCGTGCTCCGGGTGCTCGCGGAGACCGGCACGGCGCCGGGTGCGGTGCGGCTCGAGCTCTCGGAGGCCGCGACCGACGCCCAGCTGGTCCGCGCGCAGCCGGCGCTGCGGGAGCTGCGCGCGGCGGGGGTGCCGATCGCGCTGGACGACCTCGGCGGCGCGCTCGGCGCCCTGCGCCAGGTCACCCGCCTGCCGGTGGACGCGGTGAAGATCGACCGGGAGGTCGTCGCGCACATGCTGGACGACCCCGTGGACGCGCTGATCGTGGAGCTCGTGCACCGGCTGGCGACCGACCGCGGCCTCGCGGTCGTCGCCGAGGGCGTCGAGACCGCCGAGCAGGTGGAGGCGCTGCGCGCCGCGGGCGTGCCCCTGATGCAGGGCTTCCATGTCGCACGCCCGATGCCGCCGGACGCGCTCGCTGCCTACCTCACGCGCTGAGCGCCCCGCCGGCAGCCCCCGCACCGCCGGTCGAGCCCTGGCGAGCCCTCCGCACGCGACCGGCGGACGCCCACCTCAGCCGAGGCCGCGCGGCTCCCCGGTCCGCCCGCGGTGCAGCCGCGAGGCGTGCCGGAGCGCGGCGCGGGCACGCCGGCGGTCCCCCGCCGCGTCGTACGCGAACGCGAGCCGGTACCACGGCCCCCAGTCGCCGGCGGCCGCGGACTCCGCCTCGGCGCGCGCCAGCTCGAACGCCTCCGTGGCGGCCACCCGGTCGATGCGGCCGCCGGGGCTGCGCGGCAGCTCGTCGACCGGCAGCTCGCCGCGCGCCGCGAGCGTGTCGGCCATGCGCTGCACGTCGACGGCGAGCAGCCACTCCCGCGCGACGAGGACGAGCACGAGCAGCGGGAGCACCGCGAACGCGACCCCCAGCCCGACGCCCACGGGCTCGCCGGTACGCACGAGCGCGACGGCGCGTCCGGCGACGAGCCACACGTACAGCGCCAGCAGCGCCGTCAGCGCGAGCGCCGCGACCAGCGCGGTCCGGTTCCGCCGGGGCGGACCGTCCGCGCCGCCACCCGCAGCCGCGCCGTCCCGCGCGTCCGCGTCCTCCACCCGGTCGTCCTCCACGGTCACAGGTCCAGGTAGTGCTCGAGCCCGACCGTGAGCCCCGGCCGGGACCCGACGGTCCGGACGGCGTGCAGCACGCCCGGCATGAACGACACCCGGTCGAACGAGTCGTGGCGGATCGTGAGCTGCTCGCCGGCGTTGCCGAGCAGGATCTCCTCGTGCGCGACCAGGCCGCGCAGCCGGACCGCGTGCACCCGCACGCCGTCGACGTCCGCCCCGCGCGCCCCGTCGAGCGCCGCCGTCGTCGCGTCCGGGACCGGCCCGAGGCCCGCCTGCCGCCGGGCGCGGGCGACGGCCTCGGCGGTGTGCCGGGCCGTCCCGGACGGCGCGTCGACCTTGTCGGGGTGGTGCAGCTCGACGACCTCCACGGACTCGAACCACCGGGCCGCCTGCGCCGCGAACGTCATGGCGAGCACCGCGCCGAGCGCGAAGTTCGGGGCGACCAGCACCCCGACGCCGGGCTGCTCGGCGAGGTCGGCCTCGACCCGGGCGAGCGACTCGGGCGACCATCCCGTCGTGCCGACCACGGCGTGCACGCCCTGGCGGACCAGCGCGCGCACGTTGCCCTCGGTCGCGGCGGGCACCGTGAAGTCCACCGCGACGCGGGCACCCGCGGCAGCGACGCGGCCGACGTCGTCGCCGTGGCCGAGCGCGGCCACGAGCTCCAGGCCCGGGGCGGCCTCCACGGCCGCGACGACCGTGCGACCCATGCGCCCGGAGGCACCCAGCACGGCGACGGGGATCGGCTCGGGGTCACGGGTTCCGGTCACGGGACGCCACCCTAGACGGTCGCCAGGACCTCCTCCATGCCGCGCACGGAGCGCCGCAGGTCCAGCGGGCTGAGACCGGTGAACCGCTCGACCTCGCGCTGCGGGTAGCCGGCGTCGGCGTAGCTGCGCAGCACCTCCACGACGCGCCGGGCGTCCCCGCGGTCGTCGACGCCGAGCTCGCGCACCGCGCAGGACATCCGCACGCCCGCGAGGAACGCGGCCGGCGTGAGGCCGACGCGCTCGGCGAAGAGGGCGTGCAGCGACGCCAGCGACCGGTCGACGGCGCGGGCGAGGTCGATGGAGCGGACGAGTCCGCGCTCCTCGTCGGCGAGGCGGACGACGCGGTCCAGGTCGGCGCGCTCGCCCGCCGGCACGGGGCGACGCACGGCAGCCACGAGCAGGTCCTCCAGCGCACGCGCGGCGGCCTGCTCGTCGGCCCGGTCACCCAGGCGCCCGGCCAGCTCGGCGGGCTCGAGGCCCAGGACCGCGGCCAGGCCCCGGTGGTCGTCCACCAGCAGCCCGCCGTCGGGGGCGAGCGCGGACAGCGCCCACGGGGCGAGCCGGGCCCCGACCTCGTACGACGGCGCCGCCGGGTCGGCCGCGAGCACGACCTGGGGCGCGGTGCGGGGTCCGCGCAGCACCGACCCGATGACCTCGGCATCCCGGGTCAGCGGGTCGATCCAGCGCACGGGGCCGCCGAGCCGCACCACCGCGGCCGGTCGCCCGTCCGGCAGGGCGACGCGCGGCGGCGCGCCGTGGGGACCGCGCGCCACCCAGAGCGCCTCGACGAGCCCCGAGGGTCCCGGGGCGACGGACACGGAGCGGCGGGCGGACGTGACGGCGACCATGCGCCCATGATCGCCCCGGGACGGCGCCAGGGGAACGGGACCTCGGACCCGGTGCGTCCCCGGGACGCGCGACGGGCCCGGCACCGCGTGGTGCCGGGCCCGTCGCGAGGGCCGTCAGTCGCCGAACGGGCCGACCCGCACCACGGAGCGCGGGCGCGACGCGAGGTCCGCGGCCAGCTCCTGCACGTCCGCGGCCGTGACCGCGCGCACGCGGTCGAGCGACTCCTGCGTCGACAGCAGCTCCCCGTGCACCAGCTCGGACTTCCCGAGCCGGCTCATGCGCGACCCCGAGTCCTCGAGACCGAGCACCAGGCTGCCGGACAGCTGGCCCACCGAGCGCCGCAGCTCGGCGTCGGTGATGCCCCCGTCCGCGAGCCGCTCCAGCTCGGCCACCAGCAGGTCGGTCACCTCGTCGACGCGCCCGGGGGTGCATCCGGCGTAGAGCCCGAAGACGCCGGTGTCGGCGTGCCCGGAGGCGAACGAGTAGGTGGAGTACGCCAGGCCCCGCTTCTCGCGGATCTCCTGGAACAGCCGCGACGACATGCCGCCGCCGAGCACCGCGTTCAGCACGGACAGCGTGAAGCGTCGCGGGTCGGTCGCCGTGAGGCCGGTGCCGCCGACGATGACGTTCGCCTGCTCGGTGGCGCGGCGCACCGTGACCCGGGACGGGCCGGCGGTGACGGGCTGCGCCTCGGCGGAGCCCCGGCGGGCGGCGGGAGCCTCGCCGTCGGCGAGCGGCCAGCCGCCGTCGTGCAGGGCGCGCACGACCTGGGCGGCGAGCGCGTCGTGGTCGACGTTGCCGGCCGCGGTGACGACCAGGGTCGCCGGGCGGTAGTGCTGCCGGTAGTGCGCCCACACGGCGTCGCGCGGGACGGCGCGGATGGTGTCCGGCGTGCCGCCGATCGGGCGCCCGAGGGGGTGGTCGCCGAGCACGACGGTGGCGAAGCGCTCGTGGACGACGTCGCTCGGGTCGTCGTCGTTCATGGCGAGCTCCTCGAGGATCACGCCGCGCTCGGTCTCGAGCTCGTCGCGGTCCAGGCGGGCGGACGTCACCATGTCGGCGATGACGTCGACCGCCATCGGGAGGTCCTCGTCGAGCACCCGGGCGTAGTAGCACGTGTGCTCCTTGCCCGTGGCGGCGTTCGCCTCGCCGCCGACCTCGTCGAACGCCTCGGCGATGTCCATCGCCGTGCGCCGCGCCGTGCCCTTGAACAGCAGGTGCTCGAGGAAGTGCGTCGACCCGTGGTGGCCGTCGGACTCGTCGCGCGAGCCGACGCCCACCCACGCCCCCACGGACGCGGAACGCATCCCGGGGACGTGCTCGGTGAGCAGACGCACCCCGCCGGGCAGGACGGAGCGACGGAGCTCGCCGTCGCCCGCCTGCCCGGCGGTCAGGTCGCTGCCCGGCTGCCCGGGTGCGACCAGAGGGAGGTGCAGGGGCACGTCAGGCGTCGGCCGGCTCGGCCGCAGCGGAGTCGGCACCCTCGGCGGGCGCCTCGTCCTCGACCACGGCGTGGAGCGACAGCTTGCCGCGCGGGTCGATCTCGCCGATCTCGACCTGGACCTTCTGGCCCACACCGAGGACGTCCTCGACCTTCTCGACGCGCTTGCCGCCCACCAGGCGACGGATCTGCGAGATGTGCAGCAGGCCGTCCTTGCCCGGGGAGAGCGAGATGAACGCGCCGAAGGTGGTCGTCTTGACGACCGTGCCCACGAAGCGCTCGCCGATCTCCGGCATGTGCGGGTTCGCGATCGCGTTGATCGCGGCCCGCGCCGCCTCGGCCGAGGGGCCGTCGGTCGCGCCGATGTAGACGGTGCCGTCGTCCTCGATGGAGATGTCCGCGCCGGTCTCCTCCTGGATCTGGTTGATCATCTTGCCCTTCGGGCCGATGACCTCGCCGATCTTGTCGACCGGCACCTTCACCGTGATGACGCGCGGGGCGTTCGGGGACATCTCGTCGGGGACGTCGATGGCCTCGTTCAGCACGTCGAGGATCGCGAGGCGCGCCTCCTTGGCCTGGGTCAGCGCGTCGGCCAGCACGGAGGCGGGGATGCCGTCGAGCTTGGTGTCGAGCTGGATGGCCGTGACGAACTCGCGGGTGCCGGCGACCTTGAAGTCCATGTCGCCGAACGCGTCCTCGGCGCCCAGGATGTCGGTCAGCGCCGCGTAGCGGGTCTGGCCGTCGACCGTGTCGGACACCAGGCCCATGGCGATGCCGGCGACGGGCGCGCGCAGCGGCACACCCGCGTTCAGCAGCGACAGGGTCGAGGCGCAGACCGAGCCCATCGACGTCGAGCCGTTGGAGCCCAGCGCCTCGGAGACCTGGCGGATCGCGTAGGGGAACTCCTCGCGCGACGGCAGCACCGGCAGGATCGCCCGCTCGGCGAGCGCGCCGTGGCCGATCTCGCGCCGCTTCGGCGAGCCCACGCGGCCCGTCTCACCGGTCGAGTACGGCGGGAAGTTGTAGTTGTGCATGTAGCGCTTGCGCGTCTCGGGCGACAGCGAGTCGATCTGCTGCTCCATCCGGAGCATGTTCAGCGTGGTGACACCCATGATCTGGGTCTCGCCGCGCTCGAACAGCGCCGAGCCGTGCACGCGGGGCAGCACCTCGACCTCGGCGGACAGCGTGCGGATGTCCCGCAGGCCGCGGCCGTCGATGCGGAAGCCGTCGGTGAGGATGCGCTGGCGGATGACCTTCTTGGTCACGGAGCGGACCGCGGCGGACAGCTCCTTCTCGCGACCCTCGAAAGAGGCGGCCAGGGCGTCGAGCGTCTCGGCCTTGATCTCGTCCAGGCGGCCCTCGCGGGTCTGCTTGTCGGCGATCTGCATGGCCTCGCGGATCTTGCCCTCCGCGGCACCCTCGACGGCCTCGTACGCGTCCGGCTGGTAGTCCGGGAACGTCGGGAACTCGCGGGTCTCCTTGGAGGCCTGCGCGGCGAGCTCCTGCTGCGCCACGACGAGCGAGCGGATGAACGGCTTCGCGGCCTCGAGGCCCTCGGCCACGACGGCCTCGGTCGGGGCGACGCCGCCGGCGTCCTTGATGAGGTTCCAGGACTTCTCGGGCGCCTCGGCCTCGATCATCGCGATCGCGACGTCGTCGCCGACCACGCGGCCCGCGACGACGATCTCGAACGTCGCACGCTCGCGCTCGGTGTACCGCGGGAACGCGACCCACTGGCCGTCGATCAGCGCGATGCGCACGGCGCCGACCGGGCCGGAGAACGGCAGGCCGGAGATCTGGGTGGAGATGGACGCGGCGTTGATCGCGAGCACGTCGTACGCGTCGTCCGGGTGGATCGCCAGGACGGTGACGACGACCTGGACCTCGTTGCGCAGGCCCTTGACGAACAGGGGGCGCAGCGGGCGGTCGATCAGGCGGCAGGCCAGGATCGCGTCCGTCGAGGGGCGACCCTCGCGACGGAAGAACGAGCCGGGGATCTTGCCGGCGGCGTACTGCCGCTCCTCGACGTCCACCGTCAGGGGGAAGAAGTCGAACTGGTCCTTGGGGTGCTTGCCGGCCGTCGTGGCGGACAGCAGGGCCGTCTCGCCGTCGAGGTATGCCATCGCGGAGCCGGCGGCCTGCTTGGCGAGGCGGCCGGTCTCGAAGCGGACGGTGCGGGTGCCGAAGCGACCGTTGTCGATCACGGCCTCGGCGAACTGGATCTCGGGACCCTCCACGGGTGCCCTCCTTCGTCTCGAAGGCGCCGGACCGGTCACGGCGGTCTTCGATCGAGGGACCCGGACACGCGTTCCGGGAACCACTACCGAGGACCGGACGCGTCGACCGGCACCCGTCGTTGCTGGTGTCTTGCTGGGTGGGACGTGCGCGCCGGGCCCGGGGGCCCGACGCAGGACCAGCCCGGACCCTGGACGGGGTCCGGGCCGGTCAGGCGGTCAACGGCGCAGGCCGAGCCGCTGGATCAGGCTGCGGTAGCGGTCGATGTCGACCTTCTGCAGGTAGCCCTGGAGGCGACGACGCTGGCCGACCAGCAGCAGCAGCCCACGACGGCTGTGGTGGTCGTGCTTGTGCGTCTTGAGGTGCTCGTTCAGGTCGTTGATGCGCTGCGTCAGCAGGGCGATCTGGACCTCCGGCGAGCCGGTGTCACCCTCGTGGGTGGCGTACTCGGCCATGATGGACTTCTTGGTGGCGCTGTCGAGGGGCACGACTCTCCTGGATTGTCTCGTTGCGCGGTGCTCCGGGGCAGGTCCACCCGGGCGCTCTCGGTCCGCGGCCGTTCTGACGGCTGTGCGAGTCTATCAGCCGGCGGCGCCGGCGAGCACGCCCCGGACGCCCTCGACGTCCTGGTGCATGCGCGCGACCAGCGCGTCCACGGAGTCGAAGCGCAGCGTCGGCCGCAGCCGCTCGACGAACTCGACCACCACCTGCTCGCCGTACAGGTCGAGGTCCGTGCGGTCCAGCACGTAGGCCTCGACGCTGCGCCGCGCGCCGTCGAACGTCGGGTTGGTGCCGACCGACACCGCGGCGGGCAGCACCGCGTCGGGCGACCCCGGCGCCACCGCGGGCCGGCGCAGCCAGCCGGCGTACACGCCGTCCGCGGGGACCATCCCGTCGGAGTCCGGGTCCAGGTTGGCGGTGGGGAACCCGAGCTCGCGGCCCCGCTTCGCGCCGTGCACCACCGTGCCGCGCATCCGGTGCGGACGGCCGAGCACGCGCGCCGCCTGCCGGACGTCGCCGGCCTCGAGCAGCTCGCGCACCCAGGTGGAGGACCAGCGGCGGTGCAGCGGGTCGGCCAGGGCGTCCGCGAGCTCCTCGGCCTCGGTGCCGTCCGGGACGACGTCCTCGATCACCTCGACGCCGAACCCGTACCGCTCCCCCAGCTCCACCATCGTCGCCAGGTCGCCGGCGTTGCCGCGCCCGAACCGCACGTCGCGCCCGACGACCACCGTGCGGGCGTGCAGCCCGTCCACGAGGTACCGGCGCACGAACTCCTCGGCGGTCTGCTGGGCGAACTCCAGCGTGTACGTCAGCAGCAGCACGGCGTCCAGGCCGGTCTGGCCGAGCAGCTCCAGGCGGTCCTCGTCGCCCGTCAGCAGCGGCGGGGCGGTCTCGGGGCGGTGGACCTGCTGCGGGTGCGGCGTGAACGTCACCGCGACGGACCGGGCACCCGCGGCGCGCGCGTCCGCGACCATGCGGGTGAGCACGCCGACGTGCCCGCGGTGGACGCCGTCGAAGTTGCCGATCGTCACCACCGACGGCCCGAAGTCCGCGGGGACCTGCGCCAGGTCCGTCCAGCGCTGCACACGCACTCCCGTCCGTCAGCGCCTCACGGCGCATGTCGAGGGCGCCGGCGGTCGCGGCGCGGGGACAAGCCTGCCACGGCGCGACGGGTGCCCCGCGCGCGTCGGGGTGCCCAGCGCCCGACGGGTGCCCCGTGCTCGCGGCGCTACGCTCGGCCGGCCGGTGCACGACGCGCCCCACGACCCCCGGAGGTCAGGATGGTCACCCTGCACACCACGCTCGTCGCGACGGGCGGCACCACCACGGGCATCGAGGTCCCCGAGGACGTCGTGCTGGGCCTGGGGCGCGGCAAGCGCGTCCCCGTCTCCGTGACGATCGGCGCGCACACGTTCCGCGGCTCCGTCGCCCCGTACTCCGGCGGGTACTGGGTGGGGGTCTCGGCCGCGAACCGTGCCGCCGCGGGCATCGCCGCCGGCGACGACGTGGAGGTGGTGCTCGAGGTGGACGACGCGCCGCGGACGGTCGAGGTGCCCCCGGACCTGGCCGAGGCGCTCGCCGCCGCGGGGCCCGCAGCCGGCGAGGCGTGGGCGGCGCTGTCGTACTCGAAGCAGCGCGCGCACGTGCTGGCGGTCGAGGGCGCGAAGACCGACGCCACGCGCCGGCGCCGGGTCGCCGCGGTGGTCGACTCCCTGGGCTGACCCGCGGGTGGTCCCCGAGGGCGGTCCCCGGGGCCGACCCCGCCCCGGTCCCCGCGCGGAGACGTCAGGACGCGGCCGCGAACACCAGCACCGGGCGGGCGTGCGGCCCGCGGTCCTCGAGCAGCGCCGCGAGCTCCCCGTCGGGCGTCACGGCCGCGACCGTCACCCCCGCGCCGGTCCCGGAGGCCGGGACCCGCTGCCCGTACGACAGCGCGCGCGCCTCGTCGGGCGTGAGCTCGCGGACGGGGAACGTCGCGCGGGCGGCGTCGGCCAGGGGCAGCGTGCCGAGCGGGACGTCGGCCGGCCACGCGTCGAGCTGCTCCAGCGTCCGGGCGCCGGCCACCGGGTAGCCGCCGACGCGCGTCCGCCGCAGCGCGGTCAGGTGGCCGCCGACGCCGAGCGCGCGGCCGAGGTCGCGGGCCAGGGCCCGGATGTAGGTCCCGGAGGAGCACACCACGCTGACGTCCACGTCGACCGCCGGCACGCCCGCGTCGACGGCGGGCCGCACCGCGTGCACGTCGAACCGGTGGATCGTCACGGGCCGGGCGGCGAGCTCGACGTCCTCCCCGGCGCGGACCCGGGCGTACGCGCGCTGCCCGTCCACCTTGATCGCGCTGACGGCGCTCGGGACCTGCTGGATCGGGCCGGTGAGCGCGGCGACGCCCGCCTCCACGGCGGCTCGCGTCACGCCCGAGGCGTCCGCGCGGGTGAGCGGCTCACCCTCCGCGTCGTCCGTCGTGGTCGCGACGCCGAGGCGCACGGTGGCGGTGTACTCCTTGTCGGCGCCCACCACGTAGGTCAGCAGCCGCGTGGCCCGGCCGACGCCCAGCACGAGGACGCCGGTGGCCATGGGGTCGAGCGTCCCCGCGTGCCCGACCTTGCGGGTGCCGGCGAGGCCGCGGACCTTCGCGACGACGTCGTGGCTGGTCCAGCCCTGCGGCTTGTCGACGACGAGCAGGCCGTCCGGGGCGGTGGGGCGGCGGGGACGGTCGGGGCGGCGCTGCTCGCGCGCGGGGCTCATGCGCGCTCCCCCGCCGCGGCACCGGCGGCCGGCACCTCCCCGGCGGCCGCGGCCACCACCTCGGGGGCGAAGCAGCGCAGCAGGGCGTCGAGGCCGGGGTCCTCGCCGGCGTGCGCGAAGCCGTCCGAGCTGAGCAGCACGTTGATGAGCATGCCGTCGGCCACGAACCGGCGGGCGGTCTCGTCGGGGTCGGGGACGTCGGCCTCGACGCGCGCCCGGAACAGCCGGAAGACCTCGCCGAGGGTGTGCCGCGCGAGGTGGCCGACCTCGGCGTCGTCCGACGTGAAGCCGTGCATGAGCACGCGGAGCAGGTCGCGGTCGGCCATGAGCTCCATGTACGCGCGTCCGGTGCGCTCGACGGCGTCCGGGCCCGGGGCGACCGCGGCCATCGCCTCCACGACGCGGCCGGTGGTGTACCGGTAGAGCTCGAGGAACAGGCGCTGCTTGGAGCCGAACAGCCGCACGACGTACGGCTGCGACACGCCCGCGGCCCGCGCGACCTGGTCGGTGGTGGTCCCGGCGTAGCCACCCTCGGCGAACACGGTCATCGCGGCGGCGAGGATCTGCTCGCGTCGCTGCTCCCCCGACATCCGTGGCGGGCGGCTCGCACGCATCGCGCTGTCCATGCTTGACAGGTTATCAGTCGATAACTAGCGTCGCGGTCGTCTGAAGTAATCAGCCGATGCTTACAGGAGCTCCGATGTCGACGCAGATCCGCACCCCCGCCCCGGGAGGCGCCGTCGGCGGGACCGCCGGCCGTCCCGGCGCCGCCCGACCCGAGCCGGCTCGCCCGCGGACCCCCCGGGCCGTGCCCGTGGCCCTGGCGCTGCTCGCGGCGTCCCTGCCGATGTTCATGGCGACCCTCGACAACCTCGTGGTCACCAGCGCGCTGCCCGTGCTCCAGGCCGAGCTCGGCGCGTCCCTCACCGACCTGCAGTGGGTCGTCAACGCGTACACGCTCGCGTTCGCGACGCTGATGATCGCCGCCGCGACGCTCGGTGACCGCTGGGGACGGCGCCGGACGTTCCTCGGCGGCATCGCCGTGTTCACGCTCGGGTCGGTCGCCGCCGCCCTGGCCGGGTCCCCCGGGGCGCTCGTCGCGGCCCGCGCGCTCCAGGGCGTCGGGGCCGCCGCGGTCATGCCGCTGTCGCTCGCGCTGCTCGCCGCCGCCGTGCCCGCGTCGCGCCGCGCCATGGCGATCGGCGTCTGGGGCGGCGTCTCCGGCCTCGGCGTCGCCCTCGGCCCCGTGGTCGGCGGCGCGGTGGTCGAGGGCATCTCCTGGCAGGCGATGTTCTGGATCAACGTCCCCGTGGCGCTCGTCGCGGTCCCGCTGGTGCTCCGGGCCCTGCCCGAGCAGCGCGGCCGCGCCCAGCGGCTCGACGTCCTGGGCCTGCTCCTCGCGGCCGCCGGCGTGCTGGGCGTGGTGTGGGGCGTCGTGCACGGCAACGACGACGGCTGGACGGCGCCCGGCGTGCTCGGGCCGATCGTCGGCGGCGTGCTCGCGCTCGGCGTGTTCCTGCGTCACGAGTCGCGCACGCCGCACGCCCTCGTCCCGCTGCGCCTGTTCCGGTCGCGCAGCTTCTCGGTGGCCAACGCCTCCGGGTTCGCGTTCTCGCTCGGCGCGTTCGGCGCGGTGTTCCTGCTCGCCCAGTACCTCCAGGTCGTCCAGGGCTACTCGCCGCTGGAGGCCGGTCTGCGCACCCTGCCCTGGACGGCGGCCCCGATGGTGGTCGCCCCGCTCGCCGGGATCCTCGCGCCGCGCGTGGGCGTCCGGGTGCTGCTGACCGCGGGCCTCACCGCGCAGGCCGCCGGGCTCGCGTGGCTGGCGCTGGCCGCGGAGGGCAGCGGGTACGCGGCGCTCGTCCCCGGGCTCGTGCTCGCCGGGACCGGGATGGGGCTGACGTTCGCGCCCAGCGCCACGGCGGTGCTCGCCGACATGGCCCCCGACGACCACGGCACCGCCTCCTCCGCCAACTCGACGCTGCGCGAGGTGGGCGTGGCGCTCGGCGTCGCCGTGCTGACCGCGGTGTTCACGGCCGCCGGCGGGACGATCACGCCCGACGGGTTCGACGCCGGGCTGCGGCCGGCGGTGCTGACGGGGGCCGCGGTGATCGCGGTGGCCGCCGTCGCCTCGCTGGCGATGCCGCGCGGCACGGGCCGCACCGCGCCCTGAACCGCCCGGCCCCGGGGCGGCCGCGGCGGAGCCGGGAGCGCGTCCGGGGCTGACGCCGGGCCGCAGATGCGGCGAGGTCGTCAGTACGGCACGAGGTCGTCACCTGGGAGTGACGACCTCGTCCCGTACTGACGACCTCGTGCCCTGCGGGCCTGGACCAGGGGTCAGCGCGCGGCGTCGTCCTCGTCCTCGTCCGCCGGGCGGCGGTACGGGTCCTCGTCGCCGGCGTAGCGCGCGCCCTGCGCGAGCTGCGACACCTCGGCGTCACGCCGGGCGGCCTCGAGCAGCGCGGCGTCCAGGTGGGCCGCCGTCTCCGGGACGGCGTCCAGGTGGAACTCCAGCGTCGGCGTGAGCCGCACACCGGTCTGCTTGCCGACCTCCGAGCGGATCAGGCCCTTGGCGCTCTCCAGCGCCTTGGCCGTGCCCTCGCGGGCCTCCTCGTCGCCCAGCACCGTGTAGAACACGCTCGCGTGCTGCAGGTCGCCGGTCACGCGCACGTCGGTCACGGTGACGAAGCCCAGGCGCGGGTCCTTCACGCGGGTGTCGAGCATCTGCGCGACGATCTGCTGGATGCGGTCCGCCAGCTTGCGGGCACGGGGGTGGTCCACCATGTCGAACTCCTCTCAGCGCCCGCGTCGCGGGCGGACGACCGCGGGTCCGCCCCCACGCTCGGCGCGTGGGGGCAGACCCGCGAGCGGGACCGGTCAGGAACGCGGCTTCTCGCGCAGCTCCCAGGTCTCGATGACGTCACCCTCGGCGATGTCGTTGTACGACCCGAGGCCGATACCGCACTCGTAGCCCTCGCGGACCTCGGTGGCGTCGTCCTTGAACCGCTTGAGCGACTCGATGGTGAGGTTGTCACCGATGACGTTGCCGTTCCGGAGCACCCGCGCCTTGGAGTTGCGGCGGATCTCCCCGGACCGGACGATCGACCCGGCGATGTTGCCGAACTTGGAGGAGCGGAACACCTCGCGCACCTCGGCGGTACCGAGCTGCACCTCCTCGTACTCCGGCTTGAGCATGCCCTTGAGGGCGGCCTCGACGTCGTCGATCGCCTGGTAGATGACCGAGTAGAACCGGACGTCCACGCCCTCGCGCTCGGCGAGCTCCTCCACCCGCTCCGCGTACTTGACGTTGAAGCCGATGATGATCGCGTTGTCGACCGTCGCGAGGTTGACGTCGTTCTGCGTGATCGCACCGACACCGCGGTGGATGACCCGCAGGTCGACCTCGTCGCCCACGTCGATCTTGAGCAGCGCGTCCTCCAGCGCCTCGACGGCACCGGACACGTCGCCCTTGAGGACCAGGTTGAGGGTCTCGACCTTGCCCTGCTGGAGCGCCTGCGTGAAGTCCTCGAGGCTGATGCGCTTGCGGCGCTTGGCCAGGAGGGCGGCACGCTCGGCGGCCTCGCGCTTCTCGGCGATCTGCCGCGCGGTCCGCTCGTCCGGCGCCACCAGGAAGGTGTCGCCGGCGCTCGGCACCGACGCCAGGCCGAGGACCAGCACCGGACGGGCCGGGCCCGCCTCGGTGACGTTGTCCCCGTGCTCGTCGAACATCGCCCGGACGCGGCCGTGGGCCGTGCCCGCGACGATCGCGTCGCCGACGTGCAGCGTGCCGGACTGGACCAGGACGGTCGCGACGGCGCCGCGGCCCTTGTCGAGGTTCGCCTCGATGGCGACACCGCGGGCGTCCTTGTCGGGGTTGGCCCGCAGGTCGAGCGCGGCGTCCGCGGTCAGCAGCACGGCCTCGAGCAGGTCGTCGATGCCCATCCGCTGCTTGGCGGAGACGTCGACGAACATGGTGTCGCCGCCGTACTCCTCGGCCACCAGGTTGTACTCGGTGAGCTGCTGGCGGATCTTGGCGGGGTTGGCCCCCTCCTTGTCCACCTTGTTGACCGCGACCACGATCGGCACGTTCGCCGCCTGGGCGTGGTTGAGCGCCTCGATGGTCTGGGGCATCACGCCGTCGTCCGCCGCGACCACGAGGATCGCGATGTCCGTCACCTGGGCACCGCGGGCACGCATGGCGGTGAACGCCTCGTGACCCGGGGTGTCGATGAACGTGATGGCCCGGTCCTGGCCCTCGTGCTCCGTGCGGACCTGGTAGGCACCGATGTGCTGGGTGATGCCGCCGGCCTCGCCCGCGACGACGTCCGTGGACCGGATGGCGTCGAGGAGCTTGGTCTTCCCGTGGTCGACGTGACCCATGACCGTGACGACGGGCGGCCGGGGCATGAGGTCCTCGTCGGACTCCCCCTCGAGCTCGGCGTCCAGGTCGATGTCGAAGGCCCCGAGCAGCTCGCGGTCCTCCTCCTCGGCCGAGACCATCTCCACGACGTAGCCGAGCTCGGTGGCCAGCGTGCCGAAGGTGTCCTCGTCCAGGGACTGGGTCGCGGTCGCCATCTCACCGAGGTGGAACAGCACCGTGACCAGCGAGGCCGGGTTGGCGTCGATCTTGTCGGCGAAGTCGTTCAGCGACGAGCCGTGGCGCAGGCGGATGACGGTCGAGCCGTTCCCGCGGGGCACCTGCACGCCGCCGAGCGACGGCGCCTGCATCTGCTCGAACTCCTGGCGCTTCGCCCGCTTCGACTTCCGCCCGCGGACGGGACGGCCGCCGGCGCGCCCGAAGGCACCCTGCGTCGAGCCGCGGCCACCGGCACCGGGCCGGCCACCGCCACCACCGGGACGACCGCCGAAGCCGCCGCCGCCACCGGGACGGCCACCGCCGCCGCCGTAGCCGCCGCCACCACCGGGACGACCACCGCCGCCACCGCCCGCGCGGGCGGGACGGTCACCGGGTCGGCCGACGCCGCTGGTGCTGCGGCCCGGCATCATGCCGGGGTTCGGGCGCGGGCCGCCGGGACGCGGAGCCGCGGGACGCGGCCCACCCGGGCGGTCGCCGGCACCCGCGGACGCCGCCGGCGCCTCGGAGCGGCGCTCGCCGGGACGCGGCATGCCCTGCGAGGGCGCGAACGGGTTGTTGCCCGGACGCGGACCACCGGGACGCGGGCCGCCGGAGCGCGGCATGCCCTGCGAGGGCGCGAACGGGTTGTTGCCCGGACGCGGACCACCGGGACGCGGAGCGCCGCCGGGACGACCGGAGCGGCCGTCACCGCCCTCGGCCGGGCGCGACGGCGCCGCGGGACGCGGCGACGGGGCGGCAGGACGCGGGGCGGACGGACGGGCGGCCGGAGCCGCCTGCTCGGCGGGAGCGGCCGGGGCCGCGGGCTC